>WFRA01000053.1 GCA_015486775.1 Kiritimatiellales bacterium
ATATAAGCCCAAATCGAATTCGGCATCTCGATCACCCGATTTCGCCCGAATTTTAAGATCATTCAATTCTGAAGCATGCATTGTTGCCTCCTTCTACGGTTATACTACTGCCGTAACTATTTCGAACTACTCATTTTTCTCTGGACCAGGTTTGGGGGATATCGGCGGGATGCCGTTTGCCCAAGGTGGAGTACCCTTGTCTTGAGGAATTTTGTGTGGATGCCACTTCCCGTTCGAGTCTCTTCGGAGATATTGGTTTGGATCATTTGGGTCTGGTCTTGTGTGCTTCCAATAATTCCCTGTTCCATCTGCAGAGTGCGTTTGCCCACGTTCTCCCTTACCTTGTCCACCACGCCGCTCAAGAGGAGGGACGATTGCATTGGCAATGGCATCACTAATGCCAAACGCATTATCCAAAATTTGACCAGCCTTATAGCCCACGGCTCCAGCCAGCATAACACTACCAGCAGCTAAAGCCGCCGCCCCACTCGCTGCGCCACTCGAACCTGCTACTATTACAGCAGCATTTTCTCCATATGGATCAAAGTAATTAACCGGGTTATTCCCGACGAACACATACTGATTCAACCCTCCGCTAATCCCGATCGGATCTTTGGAGAGCCAGCGGCCGGTTTGTGGGTTGTACCAGCGGGCACGGAAGTACATCAGACCTGTACTCCAGTCGATTTCCCGGCCTTGGAAGGTGTATCTATTTCCAAGAGCGGATTCGGTGAGTTCGGTGCCGGAGGCGTTGAAGACCTTGGTGTTGCCGTAGGCATCGTATTCGTATGATTCGACGATGGTGCCGGTTTCGTCGGCCAGGGCAATGACGCTGTTTTGGTGGTCTTTGAGATAGAAGTAGGTGTTCGTAGAAGCGACGCCCCCGTCGCTTGAATAGACGGTCATCGAGAGAATGTTATCGATGCCGGGGCCGTGGGCGTAGGTGCGCAGCGGGTTGCCCGCGCCGTCGAGGTCGGCGACGATCTGGTTGCCGTCGTAGACAAAGAAGTTGGTGGAGGTTCCCTCGATGCGGGAGATGCGGCGGTTCAAAACATCATAGGTGTAGGAAACATCCACAGATTGCGCGGATTGCACGGATTTAAGTCGGTAGCGTTCGTCCCAAGCGAGGGATTGGATGTTGGTGACGCTGGACTCGATGTTGGTGATGCCCACGGTGTTGCCCGCATCGTCGTAGCTAAACGTGCGTGAGAGCGACGGGGACGTCGCTTCTACGAGGCGGTTGCCGATACCCAGCGTATATGTGTTGGTGGTTCCGTTTACGACTGTGTTTGTGCGGTTCCCCGCCAAATCATAGTTATAAACCACGGAAGACACCGAAGAGGCGGAATTGGACTGCCCTTCCGAAACGAGCCGGTAGATGGAATCATACTGGTAGTCATGGCTAACGAAGCTGGAAGCATCGTCTACGATTGTCTTGTTGGTGATCATTCCGGCGGCATCATAGGCATATTCCAGGGATCGGATCAAGGAGCCATCGGATGCGGAATAGGTGATATTGGTGGTTCGGTCGAGCAGGTCGTAGACATACGAGGTGGTGATGCCCGAAACCGTGTTGGACACGGAGGCGACGCGCCCGTTGGTGGGGTTGTAGACATATTCGAACGCACCGGCATCCGTGGTGGAGATTTCCTCCAGCCGTTCGGCGGCATCGTAGGAATAGGCGGTGGCCAGGTTGTCGGCCGACAGGCTGCCGGACAAAACGGAGTTGGTGAGGTTGCCCACCGGATCATGGGAATAACGAATCTCGAACATGGAATTTCCAACCGCAAAAACAACATTCGTAAGACGGTTTAATCGGTCGAATGAATTGGTGACGGAGGAGAAGCCGTCGGAGACGGTCTTGAGCTGGCCGTCGGCATAATAGTCCCGGCTGATCGTCGCGGCAGGCGAGCCGCCTGCGGTACGGTAGATGGCGGCGGTCTTCCGCCCGGCACCGTCGTACTCGTTGGTGATGGTGCTGCCGTCAAAGCGGGTAATCTTGTGGACAAATTCGCCGACGCCGTATTCGATGGACATGGCCTGGTTTTCAATATTGGTGACGGAGGTTACGCGATCCTGGGTATCGAGCTGGTAGCTTTCGACATAGCGGTCGCGGGGTTCGGTGATGGTGACGGTGTTGAACCATTGGTCGTAGTCGTAGGTTATGCGCACGGGCGCATTGGTTCCGCCCTGCTCGAGATATTGCGTGACGGAGGTCAATTTGCGGGTTGGCGCGTAGGTATAGTCGGTGGCGCGCCCCGCGCGGTCAACGGTGTTGGTGAGGTAGCCAAGGCCGTTGTATTGGTTGGTGACACCGAGGCCGTCGGCATCGATGCGCGAATCGAGCCATCCCAGCGCATTGAAATTGAACGTGGTGATACGCCCGGTTCCGGTTCCCCCGCCTTCGGGCAGGATTTCCAAGGTATGGAGGTTTCCGTACAGGTCGTAGTCCGTGGAAACCACCGGCCCCGCCGCCGGAACAACCGTTTCGGGATAGCCGTTGGAATCGTAGGTATACTGCACGGCATGGTTGTTGGCGTTGGTTTCGGACGAAAGGAGTCCGTTGGCGGTGTAGCCATAGGCGGTGTCGTAGCTGTTCGACACGGCATAGAATTGCCTGAGCGTCTTGAGGCTTCCGTTTTGGTACACCATCTCAGACCGGTTGCCTTCGGCATCCGCAATGGAAGCGGGCAACATGAATTCCTGGTTCCAGGTGGTGGTCGCGATCTCGGTCTGGTTGGTCGTGTTGTAGGCCACCGCCGTCCGGACGGGATTGTGTCGCCCGGCATATTCGGTGAAGGTGGAGAAGGTTTCGCCAACGTTGTCGTCGAACTTCTTCGCCTCGATCTGATCCTCCCCGGAATATTCATAGTGGATTCCGCGCGTCTCGGCATCGGTCTCGCCGATGCCCGGCCCGAAGTTGTCGGTGAGCTTTCCGGTCTTGGAGCTGTAGGCCATGCGTTCCAACAGGTCAAGCCCCCGGCTATGGGAGATAAAATCGGTCAGGGTTTCGCTGCGGTAGACAAGCGACTGCTCCAGCCATTTTTCGGCATCCACGGAACTGGCGTTGGCCTTGTGCGTCAATGTTCCGCCCTCGTCTTCTTCGTAGCCATAGGTATATTCATGCCCTGCGGGATTGGTTCTTTTGGTCAGGATGCCATCGGTATATTCGTACGAGCGCAGGTGCTGTTGCTGCACCCCCGCAATCCGGACATTGCGGGTGACGGTTTCAAGCAAGCCGTTGGTGTAGGTGAACGAGAGGCTCAGACCCAGTCCGGCACCAACCGAGGAGAGGTGGTTGCCGGAATAGTAAAAATTCATTCCCCGGCCATTGTCATGGGTGGCGCTTTGCAACAAGCCCCCTGAGTAGGTAAAAGTGATGCCCTTGCCCCAGCCATCCTGATAGCGGATCATGCGGCCATCGCCATTGAACACGCGCTGGATGCCGCCGGGAAGGTGCAGCACCCAGTTTCCGCCATCGGCGACAATCTTCCAGTTCTTGTCGCTGGCATAGTAGGTTCCGTTGGTGTTGTAGTCCCAAAAGCGGGTGGTGTTCCCGCTGCCTTGGTAGACCTCCATCCATGTGTTGGTTGCGTAGGACACTCCATTGGTCGGAAGCGCGTTGCCGTCCATATCCTCCAGACTGGAAATCGGGTCGGGATTGGCTCCTCCGATGGCTCCGCTGACCGCATTGTCGTCCAGATCGACAGAATATCCTCCCCCCGGCTGCTCGACATAGGCATCCACCGGCTCTTTTATGGGGGCTCCAAAAAGAAATGTCGGGATTATGGTCAGGACATTGGTCTGGCAGACCCCGTTCGTATCAACCTGCCCATCGGCCAGCAGCTGTGTCCCCTCCCACAAATTGACCTTGAAGTTTGCATTGGTGACCGGCGGAACCACCTTGCAGATGATTTCACGCGCCTCGTGCAGCCGCCAGTCCATCGAATGCGACCAACCTACCCCCAACGGACTATCGTAGGTTTCGATGCTGTTGTATTGGCGGGAAAAAACCAGTGGAACACCCGGCGTGTTGAACGAAAGATCGTCTTCGGTAAAAAAATTGCTCCCTGTTTTGGTATCTACCGGCTCTCCCTTCTTTCCTTCGGGATTTGTATCCGGTCCCGTACCATTGGAATTGCCGTTATTGCCGTTGGCCGGAGCATTGGCCCAAGCCGGGCTGACCTGCATCAACTCCATGGCGAAAACCAACACAAATGAAATCCATTTTTTTGTCTTTTTTTTCATCTCTACCTCTGTGCGTTCAAGGCGACCGCAACGGCCTTTGCCACATGCTTGTCCGAATCGTTTAAAAGCGTTTCCAGCCCGGTGGTTTCGCCCAGCTGGCTCAGGGCATAGACCGCGGCCATGCGCAACACCCAGTCGGCGGAGGGATCGAAAGCCGTTTCCCGGGCATAGGGGGCGGCGGCTTTCCTCTTTAGCTCGCCGCAGATCTGGAAGGCGGATATTTTTGAAAGCGTTCCCGAAGCATCGCTTTGCAGCAACCCCATGGCCGCGTGCCCAACCATGGACGGGGAGACCGTATCGGGATCCCAGCGCGAGGCATCCTGCAACCCCAGCAACGCCGTTCCGGCCAGCGTTTCGGCGGAGGTGTCGGCCAACGCCGCCTTGAAGGTTTTGACGATGCGCGATTTGTCGGCGGCGGAGAGCTTCGAAACATTGCCGATATAGACCGAGGCCAAATGCTGGAGGGCATAGCCGCGCATGACATCCCCCTGGCTTTCGTCGGCATAGACCGAAACCAGGGTGCCGATGGTTTCGCCCGTGCGGGATTCCTCCCCGCGCAGGGCATCCATCATGTAGTTGCGCAGGGCATATTCGTGCTGGCGGAAATCGCCGTCCCGCCCGGTCTGGGGCACCAGAAGATAATCTTCCAGCCCTTGGAACTCCCGGGCTTCGAGAGATTCGGGCATGTCGTATTTTACCGCCCGGAGCCGGTCGGTGTAGGAATCGCCTTCCAGCACTTCCCGCACGGCCGGGCGCAACCCTGCACCGTTGGCGGATTCCCTTTCCCCGGCAATGACGGCTTCCTTCCCTTCAGGGGCTTCACCCGGGATTGCATCCTGGGACTCGACCACTTCTTCGTCCTCCGCAACCAGCCCGGTTGCAGGCGGCTCCGAAGAGGTTTGGCTCCCGGCTTCCGGCACGCTGTCCGGTGCTGGTTTTTCCGGGTTCCCGACGCGCCACAGCGCAACGAACCCACCAGCCAGCACGGCCATAACCAACAAAAACACACTCTTTTTCGACATGGCCATTTCCTAGTAGCACCGTCCGATCAGCAGATCGCCTTGATAGATGTCGGTATAGTGGCAAACCGACGTTGCGATGGGGCTCGAATGGAAAAACAGAATCTTGATCTCGCCCAAATTGTTGTAGTCCTGGAAATAAAAGTCGCGGATGCGGGAGCCGTCTTCGTATGCAACCACGCCCCGGCAACGCTGGTTGACCCACACCTCGGGAATGCACGGACTCATGATCATCGAGGTTTCCGCCGTAAAACTGCCATCTTCATTAACTTCGTCGTAGTGCAGATAGGTGTTTTTCATGAACCACATGTTGAACCCCTTGACCACCACGGGCGCCAGCACCGGCCCGTTCGCCCCCAGGCGCACCACGCCATACCGCTGTTCGGGAACGGATGTCCGCAAGATGGAGACACCGTTTTCGTACAGTTTCTGTTCGATGCGGCTATCCATCTGCATGACTGCCGAGGCAGGCCATGCTTCGGGCCGGTGCCATGGGCGGTCGCTGTCCACCAGTGCCGCGATTGTTTCCGGCTCCGCGCCCACCACCGTCACGTGGGTTGTGCGCTCCGCCGCCAGCGAAGCCCCGTTGGTGTCGATTCCCGTAAAGGTTCCACGAAC
>WFRA01000054.1 GCA_015486775.1 Kiritimatiellales bacterium
ATATTGTCGAGACCCGCATCCAGATGAAGGATGCCGCCTATCCGTTTTTCGTCACCTTTGTATACCGCGCCTATCAGGCGGAGGACATCATAACCTGCAAGGCCATCTATGAAAACCGGGAGGAAGGTTCGGTGGTGCTCAAGCGCTTCGCCTCGTTCGATCTGGCCATGCCCGGCACCGAATATTGGCTGACCCGCTTCTACGGCGATTGGGCCTCCGAAATGCGTCTGGACGAAAAGCCACTGGCCCACGGCATTACGATCATCGACTCCAAGAAGGGAGTGCGCACATCGCAGAACGACAATGCCTCGTTCATGCTGGCACTGAGCCATCCGGCACAAGAGGAGGAGGGAGCGGTGATCGGCGGGGCGCTGGCCTGGTCGGGCAACTACCGCATCTGCTTCGAGCTGGATGTGCGCAACACGCTCCACCTCAACGCGGGGATCAATCCGTTCGAATCGGAATACCGCCTCGAAGCAGGCGAAAAGTTCCAGACCCCGGAATTTATCTTCACTTACAGCGCGCGGGGAAAGGGGCCGGTCAGCCGCCGATTCCACCGCTGGGCACGCAAATACGCCCTACGCGGCGGCAACGAGGAGCGCCCGGTGGTGCTCAATAGCTGGGAGGGTGCCTACTTTACTTTCAATGAGGATACGCTCACCGGAATGATGGACCACGCGGCGGAGATGGGCATCGAAATGTTCGTGCTCGATGACGGCTGGTTCGGCAACAAATATCCGCGCAACAACGCCAAGGCCGGACTGGGCGACTGGCAGGTGAACACCAACAAGCTCCCGCACGGCATCGACTACCTGATCGACCACGCCGAGAAGGACGGCCTTCGGTTCGGCATCTGGATCGAGCCGGAAATGGTCAACCCCAAAAGCGAGCTGGCCGAAAACCATCCCGATTGGATCGTGCAGCGCCCCGGCCGTGAAAAGCTCCTCGCGCGCAACCAGCTTTTACTGGATCTGAGCAACCCCGCCGTGCAGGATTTTGTCTTCAAGTCGGTGGACGATCTGCTCACGCAGCACCCGCGCATCGCCTACATCAAGTGGGATGCCAACCGGCACGTCTGGAATTTTGGCTCGCCCTATCTCCCGAAGGACGAGCAGAGCCACTGGTGGATCGACTACACGCGCGGGCTATACTCGGTCTATGCGCGGCTGATGGAAAAGCATCCCGACACCATCTTCCAGGCCTGCTCCAGCGGCGGCGGACGGGTGGACTATGGCTCGCTGCCCTACCACCACGAATTCTGGACCAGCGACGACACCGATGCCTTCGAGCGCATCTTTATCCAGTGGGGCACCAGCCATTTTTATCCAGCCATTGGAATGGGGGCACACGTCTCCACCGTACCCAACCACCAGACCGGCAACACGCTGCCGCTCAAATTCCGCTTCGATGTCGCCATGGCTGGCCGCCTCGGCGTGGAGCTCCAGCCCTCGGATATGACAGAGAAGGAGCGCGCCTTCGCCAAAAAGTGCATCGCCACCTACAAACGCATCCGCCCCGTCGTCCAGTTCGGCGATCTCTACCGCCTAATCTCGCCCTACCGCGAAGGCAACAAGGCGGCGCTGATGTATGTCTCCCCGGAAAAGGATCGCGCCGTCGCTTTTCTCTATATCCTGCGCTACCAGTGCCACTACGACTATCCCGTACTGAAGCTGCGCGGCCTCGACCCCGACAAAAAATACCGCATCGCCGAGCTCAACAAGGAGTCGAAGCGCAGCTACTGCAAGGGCGACGGCAAAGTCTTCACCGGCGACTTCCTGATGAAGTACGGCGTCCAGGTCCAGATCTACAAACCCAACCAAAGCGCCGTGCTGGAGATCGTCGAAGCCCGTTGAAACTACATCTGTTTGCGATAGGCGGAAGGGCTCGTACCCCGCTCTTTGGTGAACTGGCGCGAAAACGTAAAGAGGTCGGCGTACCCCAGCTGATTGGCAATCTCAGAAATAGAAAGGGTTTCCTCGTGAAGCAGTTCGCAGGCACGATCAAGCCGGCGGCGAATCCGATAGGCATGGGGCGACACCCCGACCTGGGTCGTAAAAACCTTGCGGATTCGTTCATAGCTCAGTTCCATCCCCGCCAGGAGCTCCTCCAAACCACACCGCTCTCCCAGCCTCTCGCCAAGAAGATGGCAGGCTTGCTCGACAAGCATGTGCTCGCGCGACTCCGTTGGTCTCGCTTGCTCATACACGGAAGCCAACAGCGACTGGGCGGTGATCAGACAGTGGAACAGCTCGGAATCTTTCGCTTGGCTCAATTGTTTCTGAAACGCATGGAAGCGCTCGACAAGGCCAAGGTCCAGCCCCACGTGTAGCACGGGCTGGTTTTCGCTGACCAATCCCAGCTCGGCCAGAAATTCGAACAGGCGTCGGCCAAAAGCGATGTAGCACTCCAGCCAGATGCCCTTGTTGATGGTGGAGACATGGGCGCAACGGGGCAGGCGCTGGACAAAATCGCCGGATCCGACCTCGTACTTCCGCCCAAGTTTGTCCTCATAGCTGCCGGTACCATCCAGAACCAGAAGACCGGAATAAAACCCAAAATTCCTCTCCGCCTTTAATCGCCCATTTTTACAAAGGAACCCACAGTGTAGTTCGTGGTTGGCGCCGTTACCGCCTATTGACCGGGTGGTTATGCGGGTGAGGTAGTATTTTTCAGGAATCTTCATGGCAACCAAATAAGACATGTAATAGCCCAAAACAGCTATTCCAGCAAGATGTTTCCGGTAGTATAAATTGGGGATTATAAATTAGGAGTCGCGCCTGACACATGGCATGGGAAACCGAATAAGTAAGGAGAGTACGATGAAAAAACTTTTGATTGCATTGACCACAGCAACCTTGGCAACGAGTGGTTTTACCGCCACGTTCAAGATCGTTGCCATACCCGATACCCAACGGATGGCCCAATACTACCCAGCGAAGATGAAAGGGCAGACGGAGTGGATCACGAACAACGTGGCCACCGAGAACATTGCCTTCGTGACCCAGCTGGGGGACATCGTTGACGAGGGGTATGATCTTGCCCAGTGGAACAACGCTACGGCCGCCTTGGATCTGCTGGATGGCGTGGTTCCCTATTCCGTCTGCATCGGAAACCACGACTACGACAGTTCGAGCAACCGGGTGGAGGGTGTTTCTGAATATATTTCCCGATTTGGCTCTTCCCGCTATTCGGGCTATTCTTGGTACAAGGGTTCCCACCGCGACCTCGACCACTACCAGATCTTCAGTGCCGACGGTCGGGACTGGCTCCACATTAACCTTGAATTCGCCCCCGACAGCGAAAGCCTGCTCTGGGCACAGCGGGTGATTGATGAGAATCCCACCCTGCCGGTCATTCTTTCGACCCACAACTTTTTGAATGCGTCCACCAACGCGCCTTCCGGCATATTGTCCGCCGCCCCCCCCTCCAGCCAATGGGGTACCGTAGCCAATGGAGGGGAAAACCAGTGGTACCAGTTCGTGAAGCAAAACGACCAGATCTTCATGGTTTTGAGCGGACACTATTTCAACGGATTGGGCGGGGCGCGCACCAATCTGGTGAATTCCTACGGACGCGATGTTTTCGTGATGTGCGTCAACTATCAGGATTTTTCCGACGACGATGCGCATTTCCGGATCCTGGAGTTCGATTCGGCCAACAACCAGATCAATGCCACAAGCTACGATCCCAACACCGGCAACTATCTGGCCGATTCCGTGAACCAGTTTACCTTGAGCATGGATTTTTCTGCGCGCCTGACCAACTTCAATGCACGCGAAACCTTTTCCACGATCCAGGCCGCGAACATTACCGTGGTTGAAAACAACTTGCTCAACAGCAACAACAGCGTGAAGGTGACCATTCCCGCTGGCCAGTCCACGGCGGATATTTCCGTGGTTCCGGTCGGGACAACCGACTATACCGACCACAGCAATGGGGACTACTATATCCAGGCGGGAAGCCGCATTGAGGATGACCTGCTTGGCGGCATCATGTTGGCATCGGTTGCCGAGAATGGCCGCACGAGCATGGATGGAACCAACTACTACCACATTGCTCAGGCTCCCGCCGGCGGGCATGGCCAGTACAAGGTTTCCACGGCGACCACCGCCAATACCGACGAGTATCCAGGTGATGGCGGGTTGGAGCGCGATGTCAACGTTGCGGTCGCCTATTTCCCCTTCGACCAGGGCTGGACGTGCGGCCGGGTGGAAACCTACCAGAATGCCGCCACCAATTGGGACATGGTTGCCAGCGAAAACGTCAAGCTAGGCGTCAACCTCACCCAGATCCCGCAGGGCGACGTGGACACGAACCTTTTGCACAAGGCGACCTATGCGGCACCGCGTTGGGGGAACCCGGATTCTGACCGGGGAATCTGGAAACTCTCATTGCCCGGCGTGGACAGCATCAACGACGGCATCCTGCTGGTTTGCGGCGGCAAGAACGAGGACAACTATGCGGCGGCCTCTCCGTTTGAGGATGGTTCCGGCTGGCAGATCAGCGTCCAGGATTCGGCAGGAACTTGGGGTACGGAATCCGATCCGTGGAACTTTGTCTATGTTCCGTACAACACGGAAAACGTGGTTGCAGGTCGCGTGGGCGTCAAGAATGGCGTGGTTTCTGGAACCGGCGGCTTCACGGCGGTCTCGAATGCGCCCGGAACGGTGCGCCTCGACATTACCGGATACACACCCTCCGATGGTACGTTGATTGTTTCGACCGAAAACGATTGGTACAACAGTGACGACTTTACCACCTACGAGCCCGATGGAACCGGTTGGCTAATCCAGACGCGGGATCTTCCGGGTGCTACCCCGACGAGTTCCTCCACCCCCCAGTTCACCTTCCTCTTCATCCCGTTTGCCAGCGCACCCTCGGAGCCGGGGGTGGACTATGTAGCCACTTGGAACACCGCCAACGGCGATTGGATGACGGAATCCAACTGGGATGGCACGCAGGCCATGAATCTCTGGGGCATCCCCGGCTGGGTTTCCGGAAACCCGCTGAACACGGGCGCAGGTTGGGAAAACCTTTCCGAGGCGTTTATCCAGTCCGGTGTCGTCAACGTGACGCCGACCTCCAGCCCCGATGGTCTGGTTGCGGCATTGAATGTAGGAAGCAACACCGGCGATTCAATTCTGAATATCGGTTCCGACTTCACGGTCAAGGGCAAGACCCGCCTGGGCTACGAAAGCTCGGCCGCCGAGGTGGCGACCATCAACCAGACGGCGGGGAATGTCTCGTATGGATCGGACACCAATAGCCGGAGCTATTTTGGGCGTGGTGACGGTCAGTCTGTCTACAACTTTTCCGGGGGAACCATTGCAACACCAGGCGACTGGGACTTTTTCGGGAACGAGGTGGATAACACCTTCGATACCGGTTCATTCACTCTCAACCAGACCGCTGGCGCCTTCACCGACACGGGGGCGGGACACCTCGTTATGGGTGATGAGCGGGGAACATATGCCGAAGCAAATATAAGTGGTGGAACCTTCAAAGCCAATGCGGCGGGGTTCCGCATCGCCAGCAAAGGCGTAGCCACCGTCACCGTCAATGGATCGAGCCGACTGGAATCGTCGGCGACCGACTTTGGCGTAGGGTATTATACCGACAGCGGCATTGCGGCAACCGGCACCTTGAATGTGGCGGGATCGGGCAGCGTTACCCATTCGGGGGCTCGCTTCATGGTGGGTCGTTCGGGTCACGGAGTGCTCAACATTGGCGATAGCGCCACCGTTTCGTTGTCCGGCAAGGATGTCTGGGTGGGTCGCTACGGCACGGCTGACGGGGAGATCAATCAGTCCGGCGGAACCTTTACCGCTTCGGGGTCGGGGATCCTTGAGGTGGGCGACAGCGCCGATACGACCGCCAGAGTGACTGTGAGCGGTGGAACATTCAATGCAAATTCGGCTGCGAGCACCCGTATCGGCAACTATGGAACCGGCAGCGTTGTTATCGAAGGAACGGGCAAGCTGAACTCCTCCTCCACATTCCTCTCGGTGGGAAGCCACGGAGACGCCCACGGAACCCTGACGGTAAGGGGGAATGGGTCGGTCGATACGACCGGCGAGTTCGGTGTGGGCATGTGGCGCGAAACAAGCGGCGTCAATGGAGTCGGCGTGCTGAACATTTCCGAGAACGGTGCGGTAACCAACAACAGCCCGAACCACTTCTCGATCGGCCGCTCCGGAACCGGGACGCTCAACCTCGACGGCAACGGTAAATTGATCGTCACCACGGCCAGCGACTTCAACATCGCGGCCTGGGGGAACGGTAGCCAAGGCACCGTCAACATGAGCGGCGGCCTGCTTCGCCATCTGAGCAATAAGACATTCTACGTTGGCCGAACCGGGAATGGAACGTTTATCCAGACCGGAGGCGAAGTGGATGTCCCGAGATTCCAACTGGCCAAAGAAACCGGAAGCGTGGGCTTCTACTCCATTTCCGGCGGCAACCTTGCGATCAGGAACTATATTGGCGGCGGGGTCGGCGGCTCTGGAACCTTCGAGGTGAATGGCTCTGCGGCAACCGGCATCACGGCTCACCGAGCGTATTTTTGGGAAGACCATTTCCGTGTCAAGCTGGATGCCAATGGATCGACTCCGATTGAGGTCACGGCGGGGAATGGATATGACGGAAAAATCGACCTAAGAAGAGCCCTATTCGAGGTGGACACCCTGCCCAGCTTTAGCGGCCAGGTTGGCGACACCTACGACATCATGCGCTCGGACGTCGAAATCCTGATTGATGAAGCCGGCTATCCGGAACGCGACATGATCTTCTCCAACCTCAGTGCCACGGCAGAATTCAGCTATTCCGTCGTCTCCTCGGGAGGCTGGGAAATCCTCCGGCTGACGGTGCTCTCGGCCACCTCGAAGTTTGAGCGGTGGACCGGGGACTATGGTCTCTCGGGTGCCGATGCCGCGCCGGATTTCGACTATGACGGCGACGGTCTCGACAACCTCTACGAGTATGGGCTGGGCGGCGACCCGACCAACCCCGCCGACCGGGGTCTCTCCCCCACCTACGAGCAGGACGCAACCAGTCTGACCTATGTCTACCCGAAGCTCTCGGATTCGAACAGTGGCCTGGACTACTATCTTGAGCTCACCGACGACCTCATCT
Organism: Kiritimatiellales bacterium; assembly: GCA_015486775.1. Classification (GTDB taxonomy): domain Bacteria; phylum Verrucomicrobiota; class Kiritimatiellia; order Kiritimatiellales; family Pontiellaceae; genus Pontiella. Next base: position 7,132 of record WFRA01000054.1, read on the forward strand.
ACACACCGTGGACGAACAGCGGCTATACCGTTACCGGAACCGGCATCATCGACTCCGAGTTCGATGCGGTGACGAATCGGATTCCCGCCGATGTGAAGGATGAGCAGTTCGTCCGTCTGATTATCGAGGAGCAGTAGGCGATTTGGACATTCATGCTTCCGGGCGGTTTCCAGCAGGCGGGTGCCTGCGCCGCCCGGGAGCGTATAGACAAATCCTGCGTCGCCATGGCGGCGCGGGGCAACCAAGGAGAAAGAGAATGAAAAGACTACTCATGTTGCTGGCGACAACAGCGCTGGCGACAACGAGCATGGCGCTCGTAAACTACAACGACAGCGTCCATTGGACGGGAACAGGTGACTGGACAAATCTGGACAACTGGGCGGAGACCGCTGCGAGTACCAACGACAACGCGGTGTGGAACCGTCCGGGCTGGGTGGTTGGCAACCCGGCGAACACCAACAACTCCACCGATGTGGACTGGAACCGGGGCTACGCCCATATCGACAACGGCACGGTGGACATTACGCCGGGATCCCACCCGGACGGCACGGTTCGTTCGATGTGGATCGGGAGCGACAATGGCAACTCGACGATCAACATCAGCACCGATTTTACGGTTCGCGAAAAGATCTATGCGGGCTACCAAAGCCAGTCGAGCGATGTGGCCACCGTCAACCAGACAGCGGGGAACGTCTCGTACGGAACAAGTGCCAGCAGCCGAACCTATTGGGGACGCGGCGATGGCCAGCTTGTCTACAACCTTTCCGGGGGAACCGTTGCAACCCCGGGCGACTGGAACTTTTTCGGGAACGAAGTGGACAACACCTTCGACACCGGATCTTTCACCCTGAACCAGACCAGCGGCACCTTTACCGACACCGGGGCGGGACACCTCGTTGTAAGCGATGAGCGGGGAACACATGCCGACGTGAACATAAGCGGGGGAACCTTCAAAGCCAACGCGGCGGGGTTCCGCATCGCCAGCAAGGGCGTGGCCACCGTCACCGTCAATGGAACGGGCAGCCTGGAATCGTCGGCGACCGACTTTGGCGCGGGTTACTATACCGATAGCGGCATCGCGGCGACCGGCACCTTGAATGTGGCGGATTCGGGTAGCGTTACCCATTCGGGAGCCAACTTCATGGTGGGTCGTTCGGGTCACGGCGTACTCAACATCAGCGACAGTGCCACCGTCTCCCTCTCCGGCAAGGATGTCTGGGTGGGTCGCTACGGTACCGGCAGCGGGGAAATCAACCAGTCCGGCGGAACCTTTACCGCATCGGGATCGGGGATCCTTGAGATTGGCGACAGCGCCAACACGAGCGGAAAAGTAACCGTAAGCGGAGGAACCTTCAATGCCAATTCGGGCGCGAGCACCCGTATCGGCAATTCTGGAACCGGCACGGTTGTCGTCGAAGGCACAGGCAAGCTAAGCTCCTCCTCCACATTCCTTTCGGTGGGGAGCCACGGCGGAGCCAGCGGAACCCTGACGGTAAAGGGGAATGGATCGGTTAACACGACCGGCGAGTTCGGTGTGGGCATGTGGCGCGAAACAAGCGGTGTCAATGGAGTCGGCGTGCTGAACATCTCCGAGAACGGCGCGGTAACCAACAACAGCCCGAACCACTTCTCGATCGGTCGTTCCGGAACCGGAACGCTCAATCTCAGCGACAACGGCAAACTGATCGTCACCACGGCCAGCGACTTTAATATCGCGGCCTGGGGGAACGGCAGCCAGGGCACCGTCAACATGAGCGGCGGCGTGCTTCGCCATCTGGGCAACAAGTCACTCTATGTTGGCCGAACCGGAAACGGAACCTTCATCCAGACCGGAGGCGAAGTGGATGTTGCGAGATTCATATTGGCCAAGGAATCTGGAAGTGAGGGTTTCTACTCCATTTCCGGCGGTAGTCTCTCCGCCAGAAACTATATTACCGGGGGGTTGAATGGCACGGGAACCTTCGAGGTACTTGGTTCCGATGCAACGAGCATCGAGTCGGCCAACATTTCGTTCTACGGCGATACCCTGCGGGTTGTGCTGGACGAGAACGGCTCCACCTTGCTGGTGGCCGACAAAAGCATCAACACCGCCTATAACGGCCAAATCGATATCCGCGGCACTTTTGAACTGGATACCGACGGCACCTTTAACGGGACGGTTGGCGATGTCTACAACATCGCTTGGGCTTCGGATACCGTCCTGACGAATGGCATGACCTTCACCGATCTCAGCGGAACCGAGTTCGAACTGAGCATTCTCGACAATGTCAACCAGTCCGGAAACGCGGGAACGGGGCAAATGCTGCAGGCAACGGTCATTCCCGAGCCGGCCACGCTGGGCATGATTGTTGCAGTGGGAGCAAGCCTGCTCTTCATCCGCCGCAAGTTCATGATCTAACGGGTTCCAAACTCTGGATAAAAAAGAGCCGCCCGGCGTGGCGGCTCTTTTTTCATTGGTCGCAGGATGCGGAAATCGAGAACGTATGGATATGGTATGAAATTGCGCTTATTTGCCAGTGTCGGCATTTTCCTGTTCTCCGTTTCATTTGCTCAAGCGACGGCATCCCAGTCGCCATCCGATGAGCTTCGGGCGATGGATGGGCTGATTCACCGCATCCTGCCGGGGCATGAAGACCGCTTCCGGCTGGAGCTGATCGCTTCCAGAGATGGGAAAGATGCCTTCGAGTTGGAGGGGAAGGACGGGCAGGTCGTCATCCGGGGCAACAACGCGCTCTCTCTTGCAACAGGGCTGAACTGGTATCTAAAACACACATGTCATATCTCCGTCAGCTATTATAAAGCGAGTCCGATCCAATTGCCGGAAACCCTGCCGCTACCGACTGAAAAACTGCGCAGGGAGAGTGCCTGCAAGTCCCGGTTCTTCCTAAACTACTGCACGTTTGGCTATTCCATGCCCTGGTGGGGTTTTCCCGACTGGGAACGGCTGATCGACTGGATGGCGCTCAATGGAATCAACATGCCGCTGGCGATCACTGGGCAGGAAGCGGCTTGGCAAAAGGTGTGGAGAAAGCTTGGCATCCCGGACGATCAGATCCGTGCCTACTTCACCGGCCCGGCTCATCTGCCGTGGCATCGGATGACCAATATCGACCGTTGGAACGGACCGCTGCCCCAGGGCTACATCGACAACCAGATGACCCTGCAAAAGAAGATCCTCCAGCGCGAGCGGGAATTTGGAATGGCACCCGTCCTGCCGGCTTTTGCCGGGCATGTTCCCGAACAGCTGAGGGAGGTTCGCCCGGCGGCGAAGATCACCAACCTAAAGCCGTGGGAGGGGTTCCCGAAGGAATGCAGCACCTGGTTTCTGGATCCAAAGGATCCGCTTTTCACGGAAATCCAGAAACTTTATCTCGAAGAGCAGACCCGGCTGTTCGGAACCGACCATATCTACGGTGCCGATCCCCTGAACGAGATGGAACCGCCCAGCTGGGAGCCGGAGTACCTCGCCGATGTTGCTTCGACCATCTACAACTCCATGGCGGCGGTGGACCCGGACGCGCAGTGGCTTCAGATGGGTTGGCTCTTCTACCACAAGTCCAAGGATTGGACACAGCCCCGCATCAAGGCCATGCTTCGGGCCGTGCCGCAGGACAAGATCATCCTGCTTGATTATTTTTGCGAGCGCACGGAAGTCTGGAAACAGACGGATGCCTTTTTCGGCCAGCCCTACATCTGGTGCTATCTCGGAAACTTTGGCGGCGCAACAAGCATCAACGGCGACCTCAAGGATCTCGACAAGCGGCTGACCCATGTTCTCGGCGATCCAAGGACTGGAAAAATGGTTGGCGTGGGCGGAACGCTCGAGGCCTTCTCCCCCAACACCATCTTCTACGACTACCTCTTCGAGCGGCCTTGGTTCCCCGGCAAGTTGGATCTGGAAAACTGGGTAGAAGAATATGCCCTGACCCGCACGGGCCAGCCGGATGAAAACATTTCCAAAGCCTGGAAGCTGCTCGTGAACAAGATCTATCTCCACTCGACCCGGGGCTTCCGTCCGCTAATGGCCTGCCGCCCCTCCCTCGTCGGGCATGGAAGAAAGCCCACCAACCCGGATGTCTACTACGATCGACTCGACCTGCTCGAAGTCTGGCACCTGATGCTGCTCGCCAAGGATACGGAGCGCGACAGCTACCGGCAGGATCTCGTCCTGGTGGTCAAC
>WFRA01000055.1 GCA_015486775.1 Kiritimatiellales bacterium
TCGTAGGGGCGGGTGGTTTCGGCGCAGAATTTCATCATGATCGGCGGGCCGATGGCCACGGCCATATCCGGCTTGGGCTCCTGCTCGCAAAGCTCTTTGAGCGGTTCGGTGACGAGGCACTTGCGGCCATACGATCCGTCGTCGGTGCAGACAATCAGCTCGTCGGCGATGGCGCGCATTTCGTCTTCGAGAATCATCAGCTCCTTGTTGCGGGCGCCCATGATGATGACAACCTTGTTGCCGGCGGCCTTCATGGCCTGGGCGATGGGATGGAGCGGCGCGACGCCGATTCCGCCACCGACGCAGACGACGGTTCCAAAGTTTTCGATGTGGGTCGGGGTGCCGAGCGGCCCGACGAGCGCGGCGATCCCGTCGTCCACGTCCAGCTTGGAGAGCTCCTCGGTGGTTTTTCCCACGATCTGGAAGATGAGCCGTATCCAACCTTCGGAAGGGTCGGCATCGGCGATGGTGAGCGGGATGCGCTCGCCGAAATCCTCGTCGAGTTGCAAGATAATGAATTGGCCGGCCTTGCGTTCCTTGGCGATCAGCGGAGCTTCAACCCGCATGGAAAAGACGGTTTCGGAAAGTTGCTCTTTGCTCAGTATCTTGTTCATATTCTGTTCCTTTTTATTTCAGTTGCCCGCAAATTGACGTATTTTTTTTAGCCGCGAAGGAGCGCAGAGAATACAAAATTCGCGTTTATTTTTGTCCATTCGCGGTTCTTCTTTCTGTGTTTATCTATGGTTCGTGATTTAGGTTGAATGGTTCGATGCCTTCACGAGGGCGAAGAAGCGGTCTTCATATTTTTCCCAGAGGCCGTTTTTCCTGAGGTGGTCGGCGAGCGCGCCGATGCGGGAGGGATCGCGCGAGGCTTCGAGGAATGCGCGTTCGATCCGCACCTCGGGGGTGTTGCGAAGCGGCGGTGCCTGCTGGTGGATATCCTGGATGTTGTTCTGGGCAGAGTGCTGCACAAGCTCGACCATCAGCTTGAGCAGGCAGACCTCCCAGGGGGAGTCGACCCCGACGAGGATGGCACCGAGCGGGTCGTTTTTCCCTTCCACCTCGGCCTTGACCCGATCCACGACGTTGTCGAGGCGGTCGGTCACGACATATTCCTTGATCTCCGTTTTCTGGACGCGGAAGCCATATTGGAGAATCCGCAGGTCGCCGCCGTGCTGCGCCAGCCAGTCGGCATATTGGTTGGCGTCGTGGCCAAAGTCGTCGAGATCCAACTGGCCGAGCGACTGCGGGGTGATGATCTCGGGCTTGAGCGCCTTGAGGTGCCCCTCGCGAATGCGAACCTGGTCGACACTGTCCATGAGCTCGCAGACGAGGTGGTAGTTCACCACCGTGTCGCCGAAGGTTTCCAAGCGGCCGGTCGGCGCCACCACCAGCTCGGTGTTGTTAACGGCATACCAGAAATCAAACTGTTGCTTGCTCTCCATGGCTATTTTTTCTCCTGATCCTGGTAGTCGGCGAATTTCATGGAGACCACCTTGGAGACGCCGCGCGTCTGCATGGTCACGCCATAGATCACGTCGGCCGCCGCGATGGTCTGGCGGCTGTGGGTGATGATGATGAACTGCGAGGATTTGAGGAACTCCTTGAGGGCGTCGACAAAGCGGTTGATATTGGCGTCGTCGAGCGCGGCGTCGAGCTCGTCGAGCACGCAGAAGGGGCTGGGCTTGACGAGGAAGAGCGAAAAGAGCAGCGCCACCGCCGTCATGGTGCGCTCGCCGCCGGAGAGCAGCGAGATGGTCTGGAGCTTCTTGCCGGGCGGGCGGGCGATAATCTCGATGCCGGATTCGAGCACGTCCTCGTCGTCGGTCAGCACCAGCTTGGCCGAGCCGCCACCAAAGAGCTTCTTGAACATTTCCTGGAAGTGGGCGTTCACCTTGTCGAAGGTGTCCTTGAACATTTCGGTGGTGGTGGCGTTGATCGTCTTGATCATGTCGAGCAGCTGCTGCTTGGCGGCGAGCAGATCCTCCTGCTGCTGGTTAAGGAAGGCGAAGCGCTCCTCGTGCTCGGCATGCTCTTCGATGGCGACGAGGTTGACCGGCCC
>WFRA01000056.1 GCA_015486775.1 Kiritimatiellales bacterium
AGGCCTACATCGCCGTGGAGACCATCAGCTTCAAGGATGCATTCTACCGCAACGACATCGCGCACCGCGAAATGAGGAGACTGGAAAATGGCTAAGAAAAAACCGACCGTGGCAATTGTGATGGGCAGCAAGTCCGACTGGCCTGTCTTGGAATACACCGTCAACACGCTCAAGGGATTCGGTGTGGAGAGCACCGTCCGGATCATGTCGGCGCACCGCACTCCGCACGAGGCGGCGGAGTTTGCGGAAAACGCGGCGAAGAATGGATACAAGGTTATCATCGGCGCGGCGGGTGGCGCGGCGCATCTTTCTGGTGTGCTGGCGGGGCACACCATTCTTCCAGTCATTGGAATTCCGGTGAAGGGCTGGGCGCTCGATGGCATGGATTCGCTGCTCTCCACCGTCCAGATGCCCAAGGGTGTGCCGGTGGCCACTGTGGCGATCGGCAAGGCGGGTGCCATCAACGCGGCGGTGCTTGCCGTCCAGATCATGGCACTCTCTGATCCCGCGCTGAAACGCAGGCTGACCGCCTACAAGAAAAGCATGGCGGCGGAAGTCCGCAAGGCCGATGCCGAGCTCCAGGCCGAACTCGGCGCATAGTTTTCCGCAATGCGGTCCTCCGGCTTTTCCGTCCTCCTTATTTTCTGGAGGGGGCGGGCTTGACCCGATGCCTTGCCGGTGCGAAGGTGCCGTCTTTCCAGCCAAACCCGAACATAACCCGAGGACGGTATGTAATGAGCGATTGGATCGGCCATGAATGCGGTATTGCCGCAATACGCCTGTTGAAGCCTATGGGTTTCTACGTCGAAAAGTATGGCACCCCGATGTATGCGGTGAACAAGCTCTCCCTGCTGATGGAGAAGCAGCACAACCGAGGGCAGGATGGGGCTGGTGCCGCGGTCATCAAGCTGGATATGCCTCCCGGTGTCTCCTATATCTTCCGCACCCGCTCGGCCGACAAAAATCCGATTATGCAGGTGCGAAACCGCATGGTGAGAGCCTTTGCCGAAGCCAGGGAAAAGCATCCCGAGGAGTACCGCGATGCGGAATGGGTCAAGAAAAACGTCCTGTTTGCTGGCGAGCTGCTGCTCGGCCACCTGCGCTACGGAACCCACGGCGCATCCGGCGAGTCGTTTTGCCACCCCTTCCTCCGCCAGAACAATTGGATGACCCGCAACCTGGTGGTGGCGGGAAACTTTAACCTCACCAACAACGACGAGCTTTTCGACATGCTCGTCGAACTGGGCCAGCACCCGCGCAACAAGGCAGACACCGTGATGGTGCTCGAAAAGATCGGCCACTTCCTCGACGAGGCCAACGACTTCCTCTTCCGCAAATACCGGAAGGAGGGGCTGGCTCGCGCCGAGATCACCGAACGCATCATCAGGGAGCTTGATGTCTACCGCATCCTGAAAAAAGCGACCCGCTCGTTCGACGGTGGCTATGTGATGGCCGGAATGATCGGCCACGGTGACCTTTTCGCCCTGCGTGATCCCATCGGAATCCGCCCGGCGTTCTACTACCAGGACGACGAAATCGTCGCTATCGCCTCCGAGCGCCCCCAGATTCAGACCGCGCTGAATGTCCCGATTGGTTCGGTTCGGGAGATCAAGCCCGGCCACGCCCTGGTGGTCAAGCGCTCCGGCGAGGTGCTGCACGAGCAGGTCAACAAGCCGCAGGAGATCGCCCAATGCTCGTTCGAGCGCATCTACTTCTCGCGCGGAACCGACAAGGATATCTATCAGGAGCGCAAGGAGCTTGGCCGCTCGCTGGTGCGCCCGGTGCTCGACTCCATCGACTACAACCTCGAAAACACGGTCTTCTCATACATTCCCAACACCGCTGAAACCGCCTTTTTCGGGCTGGTGGAAGGGGTGAAGGATGTGGTGGGCGAGCGGATGAAATACCACCTGCTTCAAGAGAAGCACCTCACCGCCGCGCGCATCGACGAGCTGCTCTCCTTCCAGCCGCGCGTCGAAAAAATCATGACCAAGGATGCCAAGCTGCGCACCTTCATCACCGCCGACGCCGACCGCGAGGATCTCGTGGCGCAGGTTTACGACACCACCTACGGCGTCATCAAGCCCACCGACACCCTCGTGGTGCTCGACGACTCCATCGTGCGGGGCACCACCCTGCGCACCAGCATCCTGCGGATTCTCGACCGCCTCGGCATGAAAAAGATTGTGATTGTCTCCTCCGCCCCGCAGATCCGCTATCCCGACTGCTACGGCATCGACATGTCGAAAATGAAGGATTTCATCGCCTTCGAGGCCGCCGTGGCGCTCGCCCGCGAAACTGGGCGCGAGGCCATGCTCGACCAGATATACAAAGCCTGCCAGGCCGACGAAAAAAAGCCGCGCTCCGAAGCGAAAAACCAGGTGGTGCGGCTTTTCGAACCCTTCACCGCCCAGCAGATTTCGGACAAGATTGCCGAGATCCTCACCCCGGAGGGGATGAAGGCCAAGGTGCAGATCATCTATCAAAGCATCGGCGGCCTCCACGAAGCCTGCCCCGGACACACGGGCGACTGGTACTTCACTGGAAACTATCCCACCCCCGGCGGCCACCGCGTCGTCAACCGCTCCTTCATCAACTTCATGGAGAAGAGCGACGCCCGTGCCTATTGATTGGTCGCGAAGGAAAAAGTGGGACGGTGAAATCGGCAACTGCATTTTTTAGGATCATACCTCGGCGGAGCGATATCGGGGTTTGACTTGTGCGCTGTCGGTTTCTACTATTTCCCGGTTCAGTTTCAAACCGGAAAACGCTGTTGGAGTCTTTATATGAAAACCCCCCTATCCCTGATGCTCTTGGCTGGATCCTGCGCTGTCTTGCTGGGGGGCTGCATGTCCGGCCCCGACTACGAGCAACCCGAAATGCAGATGCCGGATGCCTGGCACCAGGCCGTGCAGGAGGAACTCGACGGGGAGACGCCCAGCCTGCAAACCTGGTGGACGGTGTTTGGCGACGAAACGCTCAACGACCTGATCACCAGGGCTTCGACCAACAACCTGAACCTCAAGACTGCCGCCGCCCGCATCGAGCGAGCCGCCGCATTGCGCGGGGTGAGCGCGAGCCAGTACTGGCCCGACATCGCGGGGGTGGGAGGTGCCAACGCCTTCCAGACCGCGGAAGCACTGACCCCCCCGGGTTCCGAACAGGAGGGGATGCAGTATCAACTCGGCCTGTCGATGGCGTGGGAGCTCGATCTTTGGGGGCGGGTGCGCCGCTCGGTGGAATCGGCCGATGCCTCGCTGCAGGCGAGCATCGAAAACTACCGCGATATCTTGGTGCTGCTCTATGCCGACATTGCCAGAAACTACATCAATGTGCGCACCCTCCAGGAGCGCATCGACTTTGCGGAGACCAACCTCCAGGCGCAGGCGGAGACCATGGAGCTGACGAAAAACCGTTTTGATTCCGGCCTCGTTCCCGCGCTGGATGTCTCCCAGGCCGAACTGAACCGTTCGCGGACGGCTTCGCGAATCCCCCCCCTGCGCCAGCAGCTCGTTGCGGCCATCAACCGACTTAGCGTGCTGACGGGCGACATGCCCTACGCCCTCCTCAAGGAGCTTGAGACCGTACGGCCCATCCCCGCCGCCGCTGCCGGGGAGCAGATTTCCCGCGGCCTGCCCGCCGACCTGCTGCGCCAGCGGCCGGACATTCGTCGGGCGGAACGCGAGCTGGCCGCGCAAAATGCTTTGATCGGTGCCAAGCAGGCCGAACTCTACCCTTCGCTCTCCCTTCCCGGCACGTTGATGCTCCAGGCCGTGGACGGCGGGCTTCTCAGCGGCGATGCCGTGGTCTACGGTTTCGGCCCGCAGCTGCGCTTGAACATTTTCAATGGGCGGCGGATCCGCAGCCAGGTCGATGCCGAGCGCGCCGGCACCCAGGCCGCGCTGCACACCTACGAGCAGACCGTGCTTGTGGCGCTCGAGGAGGTGGAGAACTACATGGCGGCCTACGCCCATGAGCGCGACCGCATCCAATCGCTGGAAACCGCCGCCGCCTCGGCGCAAAAATCCGTGGAGCTGGTGACGGAGCTCTACAAGTCCGGCCTGACCGATTTCCAGAACGTGCTCAACATGGAGCAGGCGCTCCTCGTCCAGCAGGATGCGCTCTCCTCCAGCCGGGGGGCGGTCAGCCTGGATCTGGTGGGGATATACAAATCGCTGGGCGGCGGATGGTCGCCGCCCCCGGAAGAATCGGAAAAGTGAGCCGGAAGCATCCCATCGTCGAAGGCATCCTGAAGGGGCGGTTCAGCCTGCTGCTGTTCACCTTTGCCCTCACCTTCCTGGTCTTGCCGCTGATTCCCGCCGAACGGGGATTGCTGGACAAAAGCATCGGCATTTTCGGCTTGGTGGTGCTGTTGAGCTGCCTTCGCGCCATCACGAGCCATCGCGGCTTCCTTGTTTTCATGGCGGTGCTTTCGCTGCTCAATGTGGGGCTGGGCGGAACCGAAATCATGAGGCAGGTAAATTCAGGTGGTTTCGTTACGCTGGTGCTGGCCTTCCGCCTCTTCTACTACCTGCTCGTCTTCGGGAGCATCATGGGCTATGTCCTCTCTTCGAGCCCGGTAACGGGCAACAAGATTGCCGGCGCCATTTCCGCCTATCTCCTGATGGGGGTCGTCTGGGCCGTGGCCTACTCGCTCTTCTACCATCTCCAGCCCGGGAGCTTCGCGATCCCGGAGACCCTCCAGCCCGGGGGGAGCCAAAACCTCTGGTCGATCTATTTCAGCTTCACCACGCTCACCACGCTCGGCTACGGCGACATCACCCCCCGCCTCCCTGCGGTCCAGAGCTATGCGGTGATGGAGGCGGTCTGCGGGCAGATTTTTCTCGCCGTCCTCATTGCCCGCCTCGTTGCGCTTCAGATCGTCCACAGCC
>WFRA01000057.1 GCA_015486775.1 Kiritimatiellales bacterium
GCGTCGGCGGGATCGAGATTTTCTTGCCGCCGCGCGTGGAGTCGTTCTTGCAGGAGTCCTTGCCGGAGACGGCGGGGGTTTTGTAGAGCGTGGTGAGATCGTAGAGCGCCTTGTTGGCACGGACGAGCTGCGCCATTTTGTACGCGCCGTCGGGGGTCTTTTCGGACTCGACGGGATCGGGCCAGCAAAAGTTGTCGAGGATCGCGATACGGTCCAGATCGCCACCGACGGCGATGACGCGCCGGACGGCTTCGTCGATCACGGAGGTGGTCATGTCGTAGGTGTCGATGTCGGAATACCAGGGGTTGATGCCCTCGGCCAGCACCGCGCCGCGGTCGTTGTCGTATTCCACGCGCATGACGGTGGCATCGGACGGGACATCGGCGTTTACACCGACGTAGGGTTTGACCACGCTCAGGCCTTTGACTTCGCCGTCGTAGATGCGGCTTTTGTATTCGCGCGAGCAAAGGTTGAGGTCGCCCATGAGTTCGACGAGCGTGTCGGAATAGTCTTCCAAGGGCTGGACTTTTGGCGCAGGGACTTCCGGCTTTTTCCAGACCCCGGGCATAACGAGTGTCGGGCAGCCTTTTTCGTAGAGAAAATCCATGTCGAGGCTGGCGATCACCTTGCCGTCCTGCTTGACGGTGAAGTAGCCGGAGTCGTTGTATTTCCCCATGAAGGCGACTTCGACATCGCGCTTTTTGGCGAGGGCTTCAAAGGCTTCTCGGCATTCGGGCTGGACGGCGAGGGTCATGCGCTCCTGCGCTTCGGAAACCAGCACTTCCCAAGGTTGGAGCCCTTCATATTTTAGCGGCGCACCGGCGAGTTCGCACTCGCAGCCGCCGGAATATTTGCCCATCTCGCCGAACGAGCAGGAGATGCCCCCGGCCCCGTTGTCGGTGATGCAGCGGTAGAGACCGAGATCGCGCGCTTCGAGGATGAACTCGTAGAGCTTGCGTTGCGTGAGCGGGTCGCCAATCTGCACCGCTTGGGCAGGCGATTCGGTGCGCAGCTCCTCGGACGAAAAGGTGGCGCCGTGGATGCCGTCCTTACCGATACGGCCGCCGCACATGACCGTCCAGTCGCCCACTTCGATCTCCTTGCGCTCGGAGGGGCGGCCATTGACCTCCACCGGGATGGTGCCCATGGTGCCGCAGTAGACCAGCGGCTTGCCGAGGTAGCGTTCGTCGAAGCACTCGAAGCCCCGGCTGTAGGGAATGCCGGACTGGTTACCACCATCGATCACGCCTTCGTGGACGCCGTCGCGGATGCGGCGCGGATGCATGAGGCCTTCAGGAATTTCTTTATCGTAGAAGGGCGAACCGAGGCAGTAGCCCCAGACATTGGAAACCAGCGCCGCGCCCATGCCGGTGCCGAGCGGGTCGCGGTTTACGCCAACGATACCGGTCATCGAACCGCCGTAGGGGTCGAGCGCGGAGGGCGAGTTGTGCGTCTCCACTTTGTAGACCAGATGGATGTCTTCATTAAATTTCACAATACCGGCATTGTCGGTAAAGACCGAAACCAGCCAGTCGATCGACTCCGCAATTTGGTTGGTGGAGGCCTTGACGTAGGATTTGTAGAGCGAATGGATCGTCTCTTCCTCGCCGGTCTCCTCGTCCTTGTAGTGGATGGTTCCCGAAAAGATTTTGTGGGAACAGTGCTCGGACCAGGTCTGGGCAATGCACTCGAGCTCGATATCGGTCGGCCATTCGGGCAGGCCAAGCCCGGTGCGGTAGGCCTTGACGTCCTCGCGCAGGTAGTGGGCGCGAATGGTGCGCATTTCGTCGAGCGAGAGGGAGAGGATGCCGTCGGACGAAATCTTCATCAATGCCGCGTCGTCGTCCGGCAGCTCGATGGTGTTGACCCGGATTTCGGGATGGTCGTCGAAGATCGGCGCGGTCATGTCGGGTTCTGTCGCCAGCCACTCATCCTTGGAAAAGACATCGATCGTTTGGATCAGGATATTGGCCAGCAGGTCTTTGCCGAGGCGTTCGACATCCTCCCGCGCAAGGTCGCCGGAGAGAAAATATTGGATGCAGGTGAAAACCTGCTCCTCCCACTCCAGCTCGCGGCCGACGATATCCTTGAGCGCGCCCCGCGCCGTGCGGCCGACGTTGTCGGTCACGCCCGGCTTGAAGCCGATTTCGAGCATCCAGTCGAAGTTTCCAGGGGCTGGAAGCCGCCCCATGGCGGACTCGGCCACGACCGGGTCGGCAAAGGTTTGCTGGACAACGGCGGCGGTGGCCTCGTCGATGTCCGCCACCACCTTGTAGACATCGCGCGTGCGGCACCGGGCAATTTCCAATTTGAGCGCGCCCTGCGCCCGATGGACTACCCCGCGCCCGCGTGCGTCCGGAACGCCGTCCTTCAAACCGATCTCTATTCTGTAAACCATGGCCATTTCCTCTGGATTCGATGCGTCGAAAAAGATGGCAGGGAGAATAGCCACAAAAGGGCGCAAAAGGCACAACGAAAAACGGGGAAATGCGCGGGGCGGAACCTGGTCGACCTAAAAGCTGACCGACAGGCCGGCATAGGGGCCGTTGAGATCATCGCTGGCACCGCTAAACCCGAGCCAGCGGTAGCCGCCGCGCAGCTGGACGAAGCGGTAGCCCACGCTGGCGGAGAGATCGTAGTCGCCAATCCGCGAGCCATCCCAGCTGTACCAGGCGGGGCGGAACTCAACGCCAAACCACTGCACCGGATAGTATTTGGCCACCAAGGTAAACGCGATGGTGGAGTCGTCGATTGTTCCGATGGAGTCTTCCAACCTGACCTGGCTGACCCCTAGCCCCAATCCGGCCTCGAAGGTTCCTGGCAGGAAATCCGCGCGGTAGCCGCCGTAGCGCAGAACTCCATAAAATTGGTTGATGTCCATGTCCTGACCCAGCGTGTCGTTGGAGTACATCGTGGAGCGGGCATGGAAGGCGAGCATCTTGTAGCCCAGTTCGATGCGCAGGTCGTCGGCGTCGGTTTCGGAATCGACGGACTGCCGATTGTAGTCGAACCGGGCATAGGGCGCGGTGGCCTCGCCCGGCAAATGCCTCGGGAAGATGCCGTGCCGGACGGGCGCGCCGTCCGCTCCATCTTCGCCGATCGCCGGGTCGCTGGCATGGGTGTTGCCAAACGGCGATGAAACCAACCAAGCATAGAACCCGCCCAAGAAACTGGCACCGCCATCGTCGGAGGGATAGGTTCCCGAGCCGAACGCGGATTCCGCCGCAGATTGCCGATGCACCGTCTTTTTCTTTTTTTGCGCTTCGGGGGTCTTGCCGGTCGCCTCCTCGGCAAACTTCCGTAGATCGGCACCGGCGGCCTGGCCCGCTACCAGCACGACCGCCAGCAGGGTAGCTCCGCAACGCAAAAAGAGAGGCTTAATCATTTCGTTATCCTTTCAGCACCGCGCCGTTGCTGGCGTTGGTGGCCATCTTGGCGTAGCGCGAGAGCCAGCCAGAGGTGAAGCGCGGAGCGGGTTCCTTCCATTCCTTCCGACGTTCGGAAAGCTCCTCTTCCGAAAGCTGAACGGAGAGCCGGTTGTTGGGAATGTCGATCTCGATGGTGTCACCCTCGCGAATCAAACCGATCGGCCCGCCCTCGGCGGCCTCCGGCGAAACGTGCCCGATGCAGGCACCGTGGGTGCCGCCGCTAAAGCGGCCGTCGGTGATCAGCGCAACGCTCTCGCCGAGTCCCTGCCCCATGATGTACGAGGTGGGCGCGAGCATTTCCTGCATGCCGGGGCCGCCCTTGGGCCCTTCGTAGCGGATAACGACCACGTCGCCCGCCTTCACCTTGCCGTCGAGAATACCCGCGCAAGCCTCTTCCTGCGACTCGAAGATCACCGCCGGGCCGGTATGCACCAGCATCTTGGGATCGACCCCCGCGCTCTTGACCACGCAGCCGCCCTCGGCGAGGTTGCCCCAGAGGATCGAGAGGCCGCCGGTCTGGCTGTAGGCATTCTCCACCTTGCGGATGCACTCCTCGTCCTTGCTTTCCGAACCCTGGATATTTTCGCCGAGCGTCTTGCCCGTTACAGTGATGCAATCGAGATTGAGCAACCCTTCCTTCTGCGCCACTTCGGCCAGGATGGCGCTAATGCCGCCCGCCGCATGCACATCCTCGATGTGGTAGTGCGACGACGGCGAAACCTTGCAGATGTTGGGGCATTTCTTGGAGACGGAATTGATGCGCTCCAGGCTGTAGTCGACCCCCGCCTCCTTGGCGATCGCCAGCGTGTGCAGGACGGTATTGGTGCTTCCGCCCATGGCCATGTCGAGCGCAAAGGCGTTGTCGAGCGACTCCTGCGTGACGATGTCGCGCGGCAACGGGCCGTCGGCTTTCGCCATTTCGACCGCGCGTTTCGCCGCCTCTTTCCAGAGATCGTGGCGGGCGGGGTCGAGCGCAAGCAGGGTTCCGTTGCCCGGAAGCGCCAGACCGATGGCCTCGCACAGGCAGTTCATCGAGTTGGCCGTGAACATGCCGGAGCACGAACCCTGACTCGGACAGCCCTTGCACTCGATCTCCTCAAGCTCCTCCTCGGAAATATCGCCCTGCTTCAACGCGGCCACTCCCTCGAAAACGCTGATCAGGTCGACCACCTGGCCATCCTTGGTCTTGCCGGCCTTCATCGGGCCGCCGCTGGCGAAGATGGTCGGAATGTTCACGCGCAATGCGCCCATAATCATGCCGGGCACAATCTTGTCGCAGTTGGGGATGCAGATCATGGCGTCGAAGGCGTGGGCGCCGACCATGGTTTCGACCGAGTCGGCGATCAGCTCGCGGCTGGGCAGGGAATATTTCATGCCCGCGTGACCCATGGCAATGCCGTCGCAGACCCCGATCATGTTGAACTCGATGGGGGTTCCGCCCGCCTCGCGCACAGCTTTTTTGACCAGCTTGCCGACTTGATCGAGGTGCGCGTGACCCGGAATCACCTCGTTAAACGAATTGCAGATGGCGATGAACGGCTTCGCAATATCCTCCGTCGTCATTCCCGTCGCCCGCATCAAACTGCGGTGCGGTGCCCGCTCCAAACCTTTTTTCACTACATCGCTGCGCATGGTGTCCTCCTCTCCAATATTAAAGGGTTCAATCGGCGGAACCCTACCAAACCCCGCCATGAAGTAAACCCCCGAGTGGAACGGAGTCGCGCTTGGACTCCGTTCCTTTATTGACTCCCCCGCGAGGGGGCTGTAATTTACCAGTTGGTTGTTTCAATTATGGGGACGGCTTGGCCGTTGTCCGGGGAAGGAAGGAGGCGTGTGATGAAGAGGAATGTTGTTCGTTTGTTCGCATCTGTTTTGTTCGCGGGATGTTTTGTTCTCAACGCGGCTCGGGGGCAGACCAATCTGGTCTGGGATCCGGGTACAGCCCAGGGCGGAACCGAAATTTTCACCAATTCCAGCACGGCTGCGGGAAGCTACCTCTTCGCCGTCACCACGCAGACGACCCCCAATTCCGTCGGGTTCTGGCGATCGGTGCTGAAGGTGGACAGCGGCGAGGCCAACTTGTACACAAGCACCAGCAGCTCGGTCTCCACCAACTACTACACCTATCGCTCCGAAGAGACGGGAAGCGATTCGATCGTGCAGTCGCTCTCGCCGGGGCAGACCTGGTATATCCTAGTGGAGGCGCAGGCGGGCGCGCAGTGGAGCCTCTTTGCGGGCGATGTCCATGTGACAGAGCTGACCTGGGACCCCGGAACGGCCGAAGCGGGAAGCGAGGTCTTTACCAATCTCGACACGGATGGCGGCGCCTACTATTTCAAGCTCACCACCCAGGCGCCCGCGCTGGATACCTGGCGCACGGCGCTGGAAATCCTTTCGGGCGAGGCCGACCTCTATATCCGGCAGAATGCACTTCCGTACGTGAACAGCCTGGGGCACGCCTATACCGACAGCTCCACCCTCGCGGGCGACGACGGCTTCCTGCGCTATCTTTCCCACAGCAGCGGCGCGGGGCAGGTGTGGTATATCCTGGTGCAGTCCGACGCGGGCGCGACATGGAGCCTGCTCTCCGGCGAGGTCTATGTGGAGGATCTCGGCGCGCTGGCGGCGGACGGAAGCAGCGGGAGCGGACTGAAAACCATCCCGCCCGAGGGCACCCGCTATTTCAAGACCACGATTCCGGCGGATGCCCTCGCATGGCGGCTCTGGCTGCAGGATTCCACCGGAACCAACACGCTCAACAACCATTTCTATATTCGCCACGGCTACAACCCATACCTGGCAATTCCACTTACTTCGACCGCGGCCTCACCGGCCAGGGCCTGCTGGTGCCGACCTATCTCGATCCCGGCAACGCCACCCCCTACTACATTGCGGTGGAAGGGTTGCCCGGCGAACCGTTCCGCCTCGATTCCCGGCAGCAGGAAATCATCGATGCAAGCTACAACGACACGCTGGCGAACGAGTCGGCCGACGGCTTTTTGTTCAAGACCTACCGCGTGGCGGTGCCGCCGGAACAGATCGCCTGGGAAGTAACGGTCGATCCGGTGGGGGGAACCAATCCCGACCTCGCCATTCGCGACGGCCAGGTGCCCAACCGGTTCAACAACGACGCCTTTTCGGAAGTCGCCAGCTCCACGGTCGGCGACAGCACCATCGTTGTTCCACCTTCGCTTACGGATGGCGATTTCTATGTGACGGTCTACGGCGATGCGCCCTTCGGCTTCAACCTCCGCAATCGCGAGCCGATCATCACCCAGATCGATTTCAGCAGCAGCACGGTGAACGACGATCCCGACCGGGCGGGGTGGCGCTTTTTCGCCGTCTCGGACATTGCCCAGCAGCTGGGGCAGCTCGGCTGGCTGCTGGAGCTTACCAACCAGGTGGCCGGCTCCGAGATCGCGATCCGCCGCAACTTTGTGCCGGGCCGCCGGAGATATCGCCAGAACGGGAGCTCGGCGGTGAGCGAAGCTGCCCACAACGACCAGTCCAGCACGCTCGGGTTCCTCCAGGATCCCGACCACGAGGCGGATGTGTGGTATGTCGGGGTCTATTCCCCCGAAGCCGCGCTTGGCGCATTCCAACTGGACAGCGGGCCGGAGGATATCACCGAAATCCAAATGGACGGCTACACCAGCTCCACGGTCGGGCTGGCTTCCAAGAGTTGGAACTTCTACCATGTCGAAGTTCCCGCCCAGACCAACGCTCAAGCGGCGCTCGGCTGGGAACTGCGCATGGCCGAGTGGAGCGCGGAGCGGCCACACATGGTGATCCGCCGGGGGCAGCTTCCCGAGACCCTGGGCACTTCCTACTACTGGAGCCCAGCGGTGCAAACCACCTGGCCCAGCGGGAACCAGTGGGGCAACCACGACCGGGACTGGTCGGACTACACCTACGACCCCGATAGCCATCCCTATCCGCAACCCCTGCTTTCCATGGCGATGGGGGCGCCGCTCGAACCGGGGAACTACTATATCGGGTTCTACAACAACGGAGTGTCGCCAGCGGAATTTTCCTTCACCAGCTCCTCGATCGGTTCCAACCTCACCTACGGCGTCACGCAAATCCCGTTCAGCGGCGGAAGCGCCACCATCACCAACCTGCCGCCGCGCGGAGTGGCCTATTTCTCCGTCACCGTTCCAAGCAACGCCCCGAGCTGGGAGGTGCAGCTCGAAAACACGGTGGGCGAAACCATGCTCTTCATCCGCGAAGGCCGCGTCCCGACCTGGCAGATGGCGGCGGGGTCAACCTTGTCCCCCGGCCAATCGTTCTCCAGAATGACCCGCCTGAAGAAAACGGGCGACGAACATTTCATCCTCCTTCCCGAGCCGGGCGAAACCGCCATTCCCGCAGGCGACTACTACCTGATGGTGGTTGGCGAGGGCATCAATCCATCGAATCCAACCATTGGAAGCGGAACCTCCTCCGCCATCCTCCGCAGCCTGGGAAGCGCGGCCGTCGCCAGCCTGGGCTCGCTTCCGCCCGCCGGGGAACTGGTGTACACCAACAGCTATCCCTCTGGAAAAATCGGATTGGTCGATTTCGATGTGCCCGCCGGCATCCAGGCATTGGAAGTCCGGCTCGAGCAGCGTACGGGATATCCGCGGATGCACCTCCGGCAGGGAACGCAATTCCCCGCGGGGCCGGGATACGGCATCTATTCCGGCCAGACGGCGGATCTGTACGATGAGCAGATCATCACGATCCCCAATCCTTCGGCGGGAACCTATTCGTTGACAATCGGCGACAAAAACGGCACGCCGATCAGCGGAGCCTACATCCTGCGGGTCGTTGCGCTGGGCGCCGCCGAAATCGCCTTCGACTCCACCGAAATCCACACGGCGACCTGCGCGCCGAAACAGTGGCGCTACTTCCATGTCGACATCCCCGCCCAGGTCGGCGGCGAGGATGTCGCGGGATGGGAACTGCGCCTGGTGCAGTGGGCGGGCCACCGCCCGTACATGGTGGTTCGCCGCGACCTGCTTCCGGAGGGCGTCGGCACATCGTGGTACTACCCGAACAGCAGCACCTCCTGGCCCTCCGGGGGACAGTGGAGCACTTCCGGAAACGACTGGACGGGGCACGGCTACGACCCGGGTTCCTCCCATCTCTATCCACAATACCTGCTTTCGATGGGCATGGACCGGCCGCTCTCCCCGGGGAGCTACTACATCGGTTTCTACAACGACTCCACCACCGCCACCGGCCTCTGCTCCTTTGCCAGCCGGGCGATCGGCCAAGGCATGTCCTACGAGCCGCAGCCCATCGCCTTTGCCGGCGGCACCGCGACGCTCACCAACCTGGCCTCCCGAGGGGTGGCCTACTTCACCGTCGATGTCCCAAGCAACACCCCGTGCTGGGAGGTGGAGCTTGAAAACACGCTCGGCGAATCGGAACTCTACATCCGCAAGAGCCATCCCCCCACCTGGACCATGAACAGCGGCCCGACCCGTTCCCCCGATGCGGCGATTTCGCTGATGACCCGGCTCCAGAAAACCGGGAACGAGCATTTTGTGCTGCAACCCGCCGGCGGAGCAAGCACAATTCCCGCAGGCACCTACTGGCTGATGGTGGTCGGCGAGGGGCAGAACCCCTCCGGCAACGAAACCGGAACGGGCAGTTCCGACATCGTCCTGCACAGCCTCGGCAGCCCCGCGCCCGCGGATCTGGGCACGCTGCCCGGCGCCGGGGAGCTGGTGCAGCCCGACAGCTATGTTTCCGGCCAGATCAAGCGCTACCAGTTCGAGGTGCCCCTCGGCGTCCTCTCCATGGAAGTCCGGCTGGAAGACCGGGTGGGAAGCCCCGAGATGAACCTCCGCTCCGATACCAATTTTCCGAACGGCACCAGCTACGGAACCTATTCCGGCTACTCCCCCGAAAACCAGAACGCATCCATCATCACTCTGGCCAATCCAACCCCTGGAACCTACTCGCTGATGGTGAACGATTCGCGGGACGCATCGTCGGTCGCTGCGGGGTCGTACACCCTGCGCATCGTCACGGCCGGAACCACGGACATCGACTTCGACCGGGGCGGCGCGAGCAATGTGGTTCTCAACCCCCAGTCCTGGATCTACTACAAGGTCGAAGTTCCTGCCCAGACGCCCCGGGGCACGGACATGCTCGGCTGGGAACTGCGCACCACCGAATGGAGCGGGAGCCACCCCTACATGGTGGCCTGCCGCGACCAGCTTCCCTCGGGGATCGGCACCACCATGTACTACCCCTTCACCATGACCACCTGGACCGCCGGCCAGCAGTGGAGCGCGTATGCCTACGACTGGACGGGCTACTTCTATTCGCCCTCCGGCCAGTCCTATCCGCAATTCCTGCTCTCCATGGGGATGCACCGCCCGTTGGATCCCGGAACCTACTACATCGGTTTCTACAACCCCTCCACCACGACCGACAGCACCTTCAGCTTTGCCAGCAGCGGCATCGGGCTGGGAATGACCTACGATCCGCGCGCCATCGACTTCGACGGCGGGAGCGTCGCGATCAGCAACCTGCCCGCCCACGCGGTGGCGTACTATTCCGTCGAGGTGCCCTCCAACACCCCGAGCTGGGAGGTGGAGCTCGAAAACATTTCCGGCGAAACCCTGCTGGATATCCGCAGGGGATACGTCCCCACCTGGGGGGCGAACGGCGCACCGAGTTTTTCTCCCGGATCAAACATTGGCCAGATGGCCAAGCTCCAGAAAACGGGCGACGAACACTATGTGCTTCTTCCAGAGGGTGGAAGTTCCACCATCCCGCCGGGCACCTACTACCTGATGATCGTCAGCGAAGGGGAAGACCCCGGGGGGAATACCATCGGCGACGGCAGCGCCTCCGCAATTCTCCGCAGCCTGGGCGAGGCGCCCTTGACCGACCTGGGCGCACTGCCCCCGGGCGGCAGCCTCTCCTACTCCAACCACTACGGTGTCGGCGAAATCAACCTCTGCCGCGTTGCCATCCCCACCAA
>WFRA01000058.1 GCA_015486775.1 Kiritimatiellales bacterium
CGATTGGTTTTACGGGGCTATTGAGCTATGCGAGTGCCATTCTTTCGGAGTGGGGAATGGGAGCAATTGTGGATAAGTATGGTTGGGATGCAGGAATTTTGACCTTGGTTATTTCTTCTTTGATTACCGTGCTCCTCTTTATTTTGGTCTGGAATAGTAATCCGCATAAACGAAATGTTGAAGCGTAGGCGAAAAGGAGGCCGAAGTGACCCCAGTTTAGTGGACACCCGTCCGGGCGTTTCCGCCGCTAAAATCTCTTTCCTTTTGCCGTTGCCGTAGAGCAGCGCGGAAAATGGTTGAAAGCCTCAAAATCTGAACCGGAGGCGGCAAAACCGGGAATCGGGTCTAGCCAGCCCTCTCCGCATTTGCTCTACTTCCGGCCTCTACACAGGTCAGGAAACCATGACGGACAAAGAAAATATCTCCGAAGGCGTCCCCATCAATATTTTTCTGGACGATCGCCGCTGTCTGGTGGCGGGGGGCGGGAAAACCGCGTTGCAAAAGATTCGGCTCCTGCTCGAAGCCGGTGCCGAAGTGGCGGTGGTCTGCCCCGAGGCCTGCCCGGAAGTGGACAAGCTGGCGGCACAGAACACTATCGCCCGCACCGCCCGACCCTTCGAACCCGCCGACGTGGAGGGGGCAGCTCTCGTCTATGCCGCCACCAACAACCGCGCGGTCAACCGCCAGATCCTTGGATGCTGCCGCGAAAAAAAGATCCTCTGCTGCTGCGTCGACGGAAACTGGAGCAAGGGCGACTTCGCCACCCCCGCCATCACCCGCCTCGGTCAGCTTACGGTTTCCGTCTCCTCGGGCGGCACCGACTGCCGCCGCGCGAAAATGGTCAAGGACAGCCTGGCGCGGCACCTGCGCATGATGGAGTCCGCGCATCTGGTCGTGGTGGGAACCGACCACAACCACCTAACCATCGAAGAGCGCGAGCCCTTCCACCTCACCGGCCACCGCTTCGAGCAGGCCGGGTTCATGATCATGCAGCTCTGGGGCATCCACGAATTCATGATCCTCAACACCTGCAACCGCGTCGAGGTGGTAGCCATCGTCTCCGGCGAAACCTCCCGCAACGGCATCCTGCGCCACATCCTCGGCTTCACCCGGCTCAAAGAAGATAAGTTTTACATCAAAACCGGCACCGAAGCCTTCGAACATCTCTGCCTCGTCACCGCAGGGATGCTGTCGCAAACCCCCGGCGAAAACCACATCACCGCCCAGATCAAAGAGGCGCTCGAAACCGCCAAACAGCGCGGCTGGGCCAACGGCATGGTCCAGGAGTGGGTCTCCTCTGCACTGCACGTCTCCAAGGCCATCAAGAACCAGGTCACCCCGGATCTGCGCAAATACGAGATCGAAGACCTAGCGCTGGGGTACCTCGAAGCCCACGGAAAAACCCTCGGCACCTCCACCGTCATGGTGCTCGGCGCGGGTACTATCGGCAAAGGCCTCGTGGAGGACTGCCTTCCAAAGGCTGGGAAAATTATCTGGTGTTACCACGTCAACGAGCCCGAACATTCCGACGATTGGAACGGCAAGGTCGAACTCTGTACCTTCAACGCCATGCGCGAACGCCTCGCCGAGGCCGACATCGTCATCAGCGCCACCGAGTCCCCCGGCCACCTGCTCCATCTGGCTCACGCCCCCTTCTTCAATCAGGAACGCCCCGTCACCCTGCTCGACCTCGGCATGCCGCGCAACATCGACCCGGCACTCGACAACCTTTCGCCCGACCTTTCCATCGTCGACCTCGACGGCCTCAAATACTGGTACCGCCGCGAGCTCGTCGCCATGGACGACCTGCTCGCCCGGTGCCGCGCCCTCGTGGCCGAGCACCGCAACCTCTATGAAAAAATCACCAGCAGTTTTCAAGGCGGGAACGCGCCCGAGTAGCCTGGCGCTTACCCAGACCCGTGCCGCGCTTGACCGTCTCGGAGGCCTGCTCGATGGCGTGGAGTTCGAGATGGTGCCCATCGCCTCCGTCGGCGACACCGACCGCACCACCGACCTGCGCGAAAGCCCCGCCGACTTTTTTACCCGCGAGCTCGACGCCGCCCTGCTGCGCGGCGAGATCGACCTCGCCATCCACAGCGCAAAGGATCTGCCCGATCCAATGGATGGAAACATCGACGCCTTCTGGCTTCCCTGGCGCGAAGAGCCGCGCGACGTGCTAATCCTTTCCAAGGATCGGAAGATTTCCGACCTGCCCGAAAACCCCGTCATCGGTGTCAGCTCCGAACGCCGCGCGGACTACTGCGCCCGCCGCTTCCCCTCCGGCCTCCAGAAAAACATACGCGGCAACATCGAAGAGCGCATCGCGCAGGTGGACGACGGCACCTACGACATCGTCGTGATGGCCGCCGCCGCCCTCGTCCGCCTTGGCCTGACCGATCGCATCACCGAATGGATTTCCCTCGACGAGTTGGAAGTTCCCGAAGGCCAAGGCTACCTCGCCGTCACCCTCCGCAAAGGCAAACCCTCTCCCTTGCGCGGCCTCTTTCCAATGGTTGGAAAAAAAATCCTACTTACCTGCTCCGAAGCCTTGCAGGGCAAAGCGGCGGCGGCCGTGCGCGAAAAAGGGGGGCAACCCGTTCCCTATCCGCTCATCCGATTGGAATGCCGGCGCGGCATCCTTCCGCGTTACGGGGAATACGACTGGGTCGTCGTCACCTCCCCCTCCGCTATCCGATGCCTAGACAAAAGCGACGGGGACGTCGCTTCCACGAAATGGATGGCTTGCGGGCGCGGCACGGCCGACGAACTTTCAAGGATGGGTGTCGAGGCCGACGCCCACCCCAAATCAAACTTTAGCGCCGAAGCACTCGTTGAACTGGCCAAAGAAATCCTCAAGCCCAGCGACAAGGTGCTGCGCCTGCGTTCCGACGTTGCAGGACCGCGGCTCGCCGCCGCCCTGCGCGAAACCGGAGCCAAAGTTAAAGATGTGGTGCTCTACGAAAATGTGCGGATCGAACACGAGTCCCTGCCGGCATTCGACGCGGTGTTTTTTGCCAGCAGCTCCGCCGCGGATGCCTTCGTCGACCAATGGGGCGTCCAATCCCTGAAAAACAGAACCGTTTGCGCCATCGGAGCGCCCACCTTCCAAACCTTGGAAAAACGGGGGTTCCATTCCTGCGTGATTGCACACGAAGCCACCGTCGCCGCCGCCATCGGAACGCTGGCTAAAAAATTTTCCGCCGCCCAATAAACCTTGAACCTCCTCTTCCGGGGGAGTGCGAAGATTTCATGGGGACGCTTTTGGCCATCTTCCGATTAGGATACCTGTCCGGTGCCCCTAATCGGAAAAAACGATCAGTTTTATAGAAATCGTCGCAGAATACCCCGGGGCTTGCCCCGTGGGAGTATCACTCATTGAAAATCCGCCCATATTTTGTGTGATTTGTTATACAAATACCCTTGACGAATGCAGGTGTTTCGGATAGAAAACCTGCTCGGGTGTCTGGGCAATGGTGCCTAGGCCGAAAAATCAAGGAGGAAGTACCATGAGGAAAGTACGGTTATACATTGCCGGTGCCATAATGGTTGCCGCGGTGGCGCAGGGACAAGAGGCCATCACCAACTACCTGTATTCGACGGATATCGGGAGCGATCTCGACATAAGCGATCCGAATACCCCCGGCTCGATGGATGCGGGGGCGATCTACACGCCCCGGGGTAATCCGGGTAGCCCGTTGCAGTGGAAGGACGACGATTCGCCGACTCCCCAGTGGCCGGGTTATCCGTTCGCGAATGCCCCGCAGCCTACTCCCAGCGAGATTGGCCAGCAGCAGGGCACGGATAAGTATGGCGACTACTTCGACTTGGATGCGGAGGATCAGTTGTTGGATGAAAACGTCTCTCCCGGGCAGTCCACTACAAAGGAAGCCTTGGAGCATGCGGGAATCTATTCGATCTACAATCCCGTTCGTCTTTCCTACGACGACGACGGGGCTCCGGGATGGGCCAAAAGTGGTGATGTGCCGGTTACTGCGCCTCCCGACGATGCCAACGAAATTCACGGGACACAGATTAGCTCGCCGCCACCTCCGCTGGGGCCGGGAACCTCGACGCCCCTTTTTGACGAGGATACCCTGCAGTTGGGTCCAAATCCCGGAGGTGTGGGGGACGACGACGATGTGGACGCACTCGACTGGCATCCGCTGGTGGAGGATCCACAGGGAGGATTTCAGGCTCGCTACTTCTCGCCAGACCACGAGGCCAACCTTGGTCAGGATCCGGGCAGCATCTACCTGACCCTGCGCAATTCTGGGCAGAATGTTACGCTGGCATTCGACGACGTGAACAACCTTGGAATTCCTGAAGACGCAGATGTGGATGCCTTTGAGTTCGTCGCCATCGATGACCAGTGGAATGAAGAATTGAACGGTTCGCTACAACCGGGCGAATGGACTGCGGCCGCCATCTTTAGTGTGGACGAGGACGACCCGGACACGCCCATCGACGAGAGTGGGGGGCTGGATCCTAAGGTCATCTACCTAACGGATCTAGCGGGACACTATACGGTTGCAACCGGTCCCTACTCGAACGACATCGATGCGCTCACAGTCATTCCGGAACCGGGAGTCCTTGCGCTTATCGGCCTGTTTGGCGGCGGGATGCTGTTTGTCCGCAGGTTCTTCCTTATGTAGAACCCGATCCAATTCCAGCAGAAAGAACGCCCCGCTTGCCGGGGCGTTCTTTCTGTTCACCGCCTTTGCCGGACGAGCAAGTAGTTGACCCAGTAGCCGATAAAAAAGCTGCCGACCGGATCCGGATCATCCTGATCCAGCCACTCGACGTGCATGTACTGCTCCGTCCGCTCCAATGCCTGACACAGGCTCTTTTCATCGCGGCACAACACCAGGGCCTTGCAAGCTTGTGTTCCGGCGGGCAATCCGTACCCTCTCAGTTTGCTGATGAAAATTGACCCAACACATCCCAACCGGCGGGCGGGCGCATGAAGATGGCGAAACGCCTGCTCGCCTATTCGCTGCCGTACTGGCGCTGGTTGCTGCTCGCCCTGGCGATGATTGTCTTTACTTCGCTGGCGATTAACTATCTGCCGGTGCTTATTCAGCGCATGACCGACCAGTGCTTGATGGATACGGGGGCGTCGGCAAACGAGCGGATCGAGCTGTTGACGCGACTGGGGTTGCTCTATATCTCGCTGGCGGCCATTGGCCACGGGGTGCGCTATTTCCAGGGGCTGCTCACCGCGTGGATCGGGCAGCGGATCATCTACGACCTGCGGATGGAGGTTTTTCGCAAGGTGCTGCGGATGCAGCAGGCCTATTTTGACCGCCCCGCCGTAGGCACCCTGATGACGCGCGTGACCTCCGACATCGAGCGGCTCCAGCATTTTGTGACCGAGGGCGTGGTGGGCACCATCGCCGATCTCTTCATGCTACTTGGCACCATGGGCTATATGATCTAC
>WFRA01000059.1 GCA_015486775.1 Kiritimatiellales bacterium
ATCCATTCCCAATCCGCTCCCGGTCGACCAGCTCATGGAAGTGATCCAGCCCTTGGATTCGGAAAACGAAAATCGGCGCATTTCCATTACGGGCGGCGAGCCGCTACTCCAGGCAGATTTTCTGGAGCAGCTTTTGCCGGGGCTGGTGGACGGCGGACGCAGCATCTATCTGGAAACATCCGGCGACCTGCCGCAAAAGTTGGAGCAGGTTATTGAGTGGATCGATGTCGTGGCGATGGATATCAAGCTCTCTAGCGTGACGAACGAGGCAAGCGCGTTTTCCAGCCATTGGAAGTTTCTGGAGGTTTGCCGTGGTGCGGGGGTGGAGGTTTTTGCCAAGCTGGTCCTTTCGGCGGAGACGGACGAGGCCGAGCTGATGCAGGCGGCGGAGGGCATCAAGAAGGCGGGTGGGGCGGAGACGCTGGTGGTGATCCAGCCGATGACCCGATCCAAAAAAACCGATGCCGAGCCCACCGGTCGACAGCTTCTGCGTTGGCAGGAAATGGTGGCCAAGGTGTTGCCGAATGTCCGGGTGATTCCCCAGACCCATTTAATGATGGAAATGCTCTAACGCGGCTTCGCAGCAGGAGATTTTGACAAAATAATGGACAACAGAATGATTTTAAAAGTCGATTCAAAGAAGGATCCCCATTATTTTGTTGTCCATCATTCTGTCTAAACTTTTTTAATCAGGTGGTTGAGGATGGTTTGCTAAGGAACGCCGAAAAGCATAATTTTCGGAACGAAAATAGGCCGCAGGCCGGTTCAAATGATGAGAAGTGAGAACGGAAGGAACTAACAGACAAAGGTTATATGATGAATTGGATTGCCCCTTCAGGAAAAGATGCCGCCACAGCTACGCTTGAAAAAAACCTATGGGATGCCGCTGATCAGTTTCGCGCCAATTCTGGGTTGAAGGCCCAGGAATATTCCGCGCCGGTGCTGGGTTTGATCTTCCTTCGTTTTGCCGAAGTCCGCTTCAGTGCACAGCGGGCGGAGCTGGAAAAGGTCGGGGCATCATCGCGGCGCGGATCGCGGGTGGATGATCCCGCCGCCTACCATGCCGAGGCGGTGCTCTATCTGCCGGAAGGAGCGCGGTTTGATTTCCTGCTCCATCTCCCCGAAGCGGAAAACATCGGCGCCAAGGTGAACGACGCCATGCGCGATATTGAAAAGCACAATCCGCAACTCGCCGGGGTGCTGCCCAAATCCTACAACCTCTTCACCTCCACGCTGCTAAAAGAGCTGTTGAAGAAGGTCTCCGAAATTCCCGCCACGATGGACTACGACGCGTTCGGGCGCATCTATGAATATTTTCTTGGCGAGTTTGCCATGAGCGAGGGGCAGGGCGGCGGCGAGTTCTATACGCCCAGCAGCATTGTCCGTCTGCTCACCGAAGTGATTGAACCCTACCACGGGCGCATCCTCGATCCCGCCTGCGGCTCCGGCGGCATGTTTGTGCAGTCCGCCCGTTTCGTGGCGGAGCACAAGACTGCGTCACCCTCGCCTCGACCTGACGGGGATGAGGGGACTCAATATTCGGGCGATCCCGCTCAGGAATTGAGTATATGCGGGGTTGAAAAGGTCGATGAAACCGGTCGGCTCTGCCGCTTAAACCTTGCCGTGCATGGACTCGAAGGCACCATTAACCACGGCGGGCAGGTAAACAGTTATTATGACGACCCGCACGATGCTGTCGGCCGCTTTGACTTTGTCCTCGCCAACCCGCCCTTCAATGTCAACGCCGTCGACAAGGAACGGCTCAAGGACAGCGTTGGACCAGGGAGGAGATTCCCCTTCGGCCTGCCGCGCACCGACAACGGAAACTATCTCTGGATTCAGCTCTTTTACTCCTCCTTGAACGAGAAAGGCCGCGCCGGATTTGTTATGGCCAACTCCGCCTCCGATGCCCGCAGCTCCGAGATGGAATTGCGCAGACAGTTGATCAAAAGCCGTGCCGTAGATGTCATGGTCGCTGTCGGCCCCAATATGTTTTACACGGTGACTTTGCCTTGTACTTTATGGTTCATGGACAAGGCGAAAGCTGCGCTTCCGCCTCGTCCACCCTCACCCGGCTCTGCGAGCCACCCTCTCCCAAAGGGCGAGGGTTATAGGGGAGGATTTAAGTTTGCAGGTCTAGTCGATCGGGCGAGGGAGCTTCGGAAGAAACAGACTCCAGCGGAAGATGCTTTGTGGGAGCTGGTTCGTAATCGTCAACTGGCTGACCTGAAGTTTCGCCGACAGCACCAGATTGGTGATTATATCGTTGATTTTTTCTGTGCCGAACACGGGTTGGTTGTTGAGCTGGATGGCTCGGCGCATGATTCGGAAGATCGCAAAAAGAAGGATAAAAAAAGGGATGCCTACCTCCGCTCTCTTGGCTATACGGTATTGCGTTTTCCAAACCACCGTGTATTT
Organism: Kiritimatiellales bacterium; assembly: GCA_015486775.1. Classification (GTDB taxonomy): domain Bacteria; phylum Verrucomicrobiota; class Kiritimatiellia; order Kiritimatiellales; family Pontiellaceae; genus Pontiella. The sequence goes on from WFRA01000059.1 coordinate 2,419, forward strand.
GATGATACCGAAAACCTGTTGAATGAGATTCTCTCCAATCTCCCCTCTACCTCCGGGAGAGGGGCTGGGGGTGAGGGAGAACAACGCGGTGCGCGCTACAGCGACACCGTGCTGTTCATAGATGCCCGCCATATCTACCGTCAGATTGACCGTGCGCACCGCGAATGGACGCCCGCGCAGATCGGCTTTATTGCCAACCTCGTCCGCCTCTATCGCGGTGAAGAGCCCGACTTCATCCTCGGAGGCGACGAAGCGCAGGCTAAACTTTTGGAAGTTTTCGCTGACCCCAACAATGACCAACCATCAACCAACAACTCACCGCAATATCGTGATGTTGCGGGCCTCTGTAAAATAGCGACGATCGAAGAGATCGAAGCGCAAGGATGGTCGCTCAACCCCGGACGCTATGTCGGCGTTGAGAAGGGCGAAGAAATCAGCGACGAGGATTTTAAGGAACAGCTCGAAGAACTCAGCGAGGAACTTGAAAAACTAAATGCCGAGGCCCGCGAGCTGGAAACCACCATTGCCAAAAACGTAATGGAGATCCTCGACGCATGAAAACCGAACTCGTCCAAAGTCTGACTACCACCTTTGAAGCAAATGCCCAACAAACCGAGAGCGGCGTGGAATATTGGCTCGCCCGCGATCTTCAACACCTGCTTGGCTACGGGGAATGGCGTAATTTCAACAGTGCTATTTCTAAGGCAAAAATCGCCTGTGAAGTCTCGGAACAC
>WFRA01000060.1 GCA_015486775.1 Kiritimatiellales bacterium
GGCCTGCATGGTTGCCGACGATCCATAGACGGGAATGTGGGTTTTCTGCAGGTCGGAAAAGCGGCGCACATCGTCGAACCCGAAAATATGGTCGGCATGCGGATGGGTCAGGAAAACGGCATCGACTCGCCGCACGCCGAAAGCCAGCACCTGCTCGCGGAAATCGGGCGGGGTGTCGAAAACCAGATGCGTCCCGTCCGCCACCACATAGAGGCTGCACCGACGGCGGTGGTTTTTCCGATCATTGGAACGGCAGACGGCGCAATCGCATCCAATCATTGGAACCCCGTGCGAGGTTCCGGTTCCTAGAAAAAGGGCTTTCATCGGTTAACTAATCTGCTCATTTAACCGATCCAACCAGCCTGGAGAGTTCGTCGGGATCGAGTTCCTCCAGCGAAAGGCCGCGTGATTCGATCTTTTCCTCGATCCGCCGGATCAGCTGCTGGAGATATTCGTGGCTTTCGGCGGAGCCCATGAGCACATCGTGGCGATCACCCTGGGTGATGCGGATATGGCCATCGTCGGCATCGAACCCGACGCCCAGAAGCCGGACAATTTTCCTCTTTTTTCCCGTGCGCATTTTTTTGGTTGAACCTGCTTGATCCGCTCGGCGGATTATGAGTAATTATGCGTCCTCATTCCTGCCGAATGGTGTAACGGTAGCACAAGCGACTCTGACTCGCTTAGTCTAGGTTCGAATCCTAGTTCGGCAACCACTCTCTCCCGCAAAGCCGTAGGATGAGGCTCCGCCTCGTCTTCCGTATCCTACTCCCATTCCCTCAGTTCACCCGGATCGGCATGATTACGTAGAGGAAGGGAACGTTGGACTTGATCACGCCCGGGCTGAGCTCGTCCGAGAGTTCGAGATAGATTTCGTCGCTCTCGAGAAACTTTAGCGGCGCAATCATGAAGGCCGGATTGAAGGCAATGGTGATGTCCTTGCCGGAATACTTCACCGGAATGCTTTCGCGTGCCTCCCCGACTTCCGGCGAGGAGGTAAGCAGCTCGATGCGGTTTTCGGTGATCTGAACTTGAACTGACGCGGCTTGGTCGTCGAGCATCAGCGAAACGCGGCGCACGGCACTCTGCAAGGTGTCGCGGTCGATCGCGATGCGCTCCTCGCACTGCGAAGGGATCACCTGGCGATAGTTGGGATAGGTTCCGTCGATCAACTTGGAGATGATGAAGATGCTACCAAACTCGAATGCCACCTGCGTGGCAGAGGTTTTGATCCGCACCTCCCCTTCGTCCTCCAGCGTCTTGATCAGCTCGTTCACGGTCTTGGTCGGCACCACGATGTCCAGCTCGGCCTCGGCCGGAATCTCGATCTCCTGCTCCACCAGGGCCAGACGGCGGCCATCGGTGCAGACCACGGTCAGCTTGCCGTCGCGGAATGCCATCAGCGAACCGTTGAGAATCGCTCGCGATTCATCCGTGGAGGCGGCATAGGAGGTTTTCTGGAGCAGATCCTTCAAGGCACCCTGCTCGAGCTCGTAGGAGAAACTCTCCTCAAACGAGGGCATGGGCGGAAAATCAACCTCGGAGAGCCCTTCGAGCTTGAAGAAGGCGGAACCGGACGAAATCTCGGCCACGTTGTTTTCATCCACGCTAATATCGACTTGGTGGCTCGGGAGGTCGCGGCAGATGCTGAAGAACCTCCGGGCGGGCAAGGTGGTGGCACCGCTCTCGGAAACATCGGCCTCCAGACTGGTACGCACGCTTACCTCCTGGTCGGTGGTGGTCAGCGTCAGCTTTCCGTTGTCCGCTCCGAGCAGCACGTTCGAAAGAATCGGCAACGTGGTGCGCTGGCCTACGATAGATTGCACCTTTTGCAGTGCTTCTAGGATCGGATCCTTCTCGATGCTGAACTTCATTAACAAGCCTCCTATTGTATTAGTATACTCTATTTATAAAATCACTATTATTAGTGGTCTGTCGACAACTGCCACAGACCCTACTTTATTCCCGCAACCCCGTCACCTGCAAAAGGTTGAAAACGTCAATAAACCTGTCGATAAGCTGGGCATGGATCAGCTCTCCTGTTCACAACCCTAAGTTATTGAATCCATCACCAGAAACTCCACAGCTTATCCCACATTCATCAACAGCCTCTGGCTGGATCTCTATGGCGATATTGTGAAAATCTCATGCATGGAAACCATTATTCCACTCCTGCCCCATTCTTCAAGCCAATAGGCAGATCATTGTGGTTTTTTGTGACGCCCGCGATTCACACCGCCTGCTTCGCCCCAAATCGTATCGCAGGCATCCTGCCTGCTTCGTCTCGGGTAGCCGCAAGAGAGCACATGGAAGCGCAAAGAAGGTTGAGCTCCGCCTCGACTTTGTGTGGTTCAAGACGAGGCGGGCCTCATCCTACGAGCGCAAATTTCATATTGGCCGCAAAGGAGCGAAGGGAACCGCATTCCGTGGCTTTCCGCTTCCTTTTTCTGCCTCTTCTTGCCGTGTGTTCCGTGGTTGAAAAATGACGCGGATACAACTTTCGTGGGTAAACGCCGATAACGATATACAATAATGGACTATTTTAGAATATAAATACAAATATGTTACAATATGGGGATCACATTTCCAAGCATTGGATGATGTTACCTTTTTGGACGCAGCGGGTTGTGGTTCTTTAACCGGCGATGGCACACCTTTTGCAAAGGGGGGTTCATTCCAACCGTTGGAGGTTTGGAGTTTTTTGCCGTAAACCAAAGGAGAGAATACCCATGAAGATTGCAAAGAAAATACCTGCGCTGCTGTTCGCGCTCGGAGCCATCGCTTGGCCGATGGCGACGCAGGCGGAAGAGGTTCCCGCCGTGTCGGCGGCGGACGTCATGTTCACCGTAAACAACACCTGGATGATGGTTTCGATCTTCCTGGTGTTCATCATGCACCTGGGTTTCGCCATGGTGGAGACCGGCCTGACCCGCGCCAAGAACACGGTAAACATTCTGTTTAAGAATACCGCGATTGTGGCGATCGGGCTGCTGACCTACACGCTGATCGGCTTCAACCTGATGTATCCGGGCGACCATTGGATCATCAAGGGCTTCCTCGGTCTCAGCGGTCTGGGGATCGGAACTGATGCCGCCGGCCTGACCAGCGCCTACAATGCCGGCTACACCTACTGGACAGACTTTCTCTTCCAGGGAATGTTCGCCGCAACGGCCGCGACGATTGTTTCCGGCGCGGTGGCCGAGCGCGTCAAGCTCGGCCCGTTCCTGGTCTTCTGTACGCTCTACGTGGCGCTGGTCTACCCGTTCGTCGGCTCCTGGGTCTGGGGCGGTGGCTGGTTGGCCGAGAAAAACTTCCACGACTTTGCCGGCTCCACGCTGGTTCACTCGGTCGGCGGATGGGGCGCCTTGGCGGGCATCATCGTGATCGGCCCGCGCCTCGGGAAATATGTCAACGGGCAGGTCAAGGGTATCATGGGCCACAACATGCCGCTGCTGACGATCGGCGCCTTCCTGCTGTGGCTTGGCTGGTTCGGCTTCAACGGCGGCTCCGTGCTTTCCGCCGACCCGGGCGCCGTATCCTACGTGCTCGTCACCACCTGCCTGGCCGCGGCCGCCGGCATCATCGGTTCGATGACCGCTTCCTGGATCATCCAGAAGCAGCCTGACCTCACCATGGTGCTCAACGGCTGCTTGGCCGGTCTCGTCGGCATTACCGCCGGGGCAGATGTGGTCTCCGTGAAAGCGGCGATCATCATTGGCCTGGTCTGCGGCGCGATCGCGGTGGTTTCCGTCATGGCCTTCGACCGCGCAAAACTCGACGACCCCGTCGGCGCAACGACCGTCCACCTGGTTTGCGGTATTCTCGGCACCCTGTTTGTGGGCATCTTCAGTGCGGAATTCAGCTTCGTGACCCAGCTCCTCGGCGTTCTTGCCTACGGTGCGGTCTGCTTCCCCGCCGCCCTGCTGATCTTCTTCGCCCTAAAGAAAACTGTCGGCATCCGCGTGAGCAAGGAAGAGGAGCTCAAAGGACTCGACCTTGGCGAACACGGCCAGGAGGCGTACCATGGATTCCAGTTCTTCACCAACGTCTAACCCGAAAGGAGCCAAATCATGAAACTGATCATTGCATACATCCAGCCCGAAGCGCTCAACGAGGTGAAGCAGTCGCTCTACGACGCTGAGGTCTACAAAATGTCCATCACCAACGCCATGGGCTGCGGCCAGCAGAAGGGCTACCACGAGACCTACCGCGGCGCGGACATCGAAGTGAACCTGCTCAAGAAGGTCCGCATGGAGATCGCCGTGAACGACGAGTTTACCGACTCCACGGTCGAGGCTATCGTCAAAGGGGCGCGCAGCGGCAACATCGGCGACGGAAAGATCTTCGTCCTCGACCTGCCGGAGTGCATCCGCATCCGCACCGGCGAACGGGGGCACGACGCCGTCGGCTGACCCGCAATCTCTCCCCCACCCCAGGGGCGCTCCGGCATCTTGTATGCCGGGGTGCCCCTTTTTTGCGCCTCGACAGCGCCCGCCTGTTTGAATAGCTTTCCCGGACGGAGCGATTATGGACATCCAGGCATTGGAAACCTTCATCAAGACCGCGGAGCTGCTGCATTTCGGCCGAGCGAGCCGCGCGTGCAACCTGAGCCCCTCGGCGCTCACGCGCACCATCCAGCGGCTGGAGGAGGAGACCGGGCAGCCGCTCTTCCTGCGCGACAACCGCAGTGTGGCGCTGACCGACGCGGGGCGACGGCTGCTGGCCTACGCCCGCAACGCGGTTCGAGAGTGGCGGCATTTTCGGGAGGAGCTCGATGCCGGTGCCGGCAAGGTGGTCGGCACGATATCCATCTACGCCTCCATCACCGCCGTCTACAGCCTGCTGCCCGATCTGCTCGAAACCTACCGCGCAACGCATCCCTCCGTGCATCTCGAACTGCGCACCGGCGCGGAGGAGCGGGCGATCGAGCAGGTGCTCGGTGGCGAGATCGACCTGGCCGTGGCCGCCCTGCCCGACCGCCGCCCGGCACAGCTGGAATTCCTGCCGCTGGCGGAGACCCCCCTGGTTTTCATTGCCCACCCGTCAACCCGGATTCCAACCGTTGGAAAAACCCGTCGGCCAGATTTCTCGAAGATTCCGTTGGTAGTCCCGCACTCCGGAACCGCCCGTCGGCGGCTCGACGTCTGGCTGCGCGGCAAGGGCATCTCCCCCGCCATCTCATCCGAGGTGTCGGGCAACGAGGCGTTGATCGCCCTAGTGCGTCTGGGCAGCGGGATCGGGATCGTTCCGCAGCTGGCGCTCGAGCGCAGCCCCTTCCGCAACGATGTCGTCCCGGTTCCGGACGCGCCCCGGCTCGACCCCTACGTGGTCGGGCTCTGCTCCACCCGGCGGAACCTCGGGCGCGCTGCTGTCCGCGCAATGTGGGATCTTGCGGAAAAGCTGAAATAGGGGGCGGAACTTCAGGTGGCGGGGTCTTTTTTGGCAATGGACGGAACCAAGCCGATGGCCGCGAGCATCAGCAGAACCATGCCGGCGAAACAGAGGATGAGCGAGTCGTAGGCGGTGAAGTCCCGCCCCAGCATCCGCCATGCTGGCGAAAGGATGTTCCAGCCGATCACCCGGGAAACCCCCATGCCGGCAAGCGCGATCCCCCCGTTGAAGAGCATCATCGTGAAGGCGGTGGAGAGCGACTTGTTGGTAGCGGGGATCAGCGCCAGCATTTCGGCGGTGACGGCTACCCCGGCCATGCCGCCCACCAGGCTGAACGCCA
>WFRA01000061.1 GCA_015486775.1 Kiritimatiellales bacterium
GCCTTTAATGGACGCGGGGCATGGTGGAACAGCGGAGCCTCGCACATGAACAACGCCCTTCGGAAGAAATACTTCGACTATCTCGGATTAGTAAATCTGCTCGAAACGCTACAGAGAAACAGAATAGCATGATCATTCGGAACCGCCGTGGTACGGAACCGTATGCCCGGTGGTGTGAGAGCTGAGGGAGGGCAACCTCCCTCGGCTACTCGATTCTTGGTTGTGTCGCAAAACCAAACAAAATTGCCGCTCGAATGTAGGGACAGGAAGCCGGATGGGTGCTAAACATACCTTGTCAAATGGGGAAAGTTTCCCTTTCTCATTGGTAGGATGCCGGGTTCTTCGGTGCGGACGGATTTTGTAGAGGTTTAATGAACAACAACAGGAGAAGATAATGAAAAAACTATTGGCATTGCTGACTACGGTAATCTTGGCAACAAACGGGTTCGCGGCCTTCAAGATTGTTGCGCTTCCTGACACGCAAAACATGGCGGAGTTTGCTCCGTCTGCCATGAAATCACAGACGCAGTGGATCGTGAACCACGTCTCGTCGGACAACATTGCTTTCGTGACGCACCTGGGAGATATCGTCAACGATGGCGACGACACAACCCAATGGGCCAATGCAGTGGATGCCTTAGATCTGCTGGACGGGGCGCTTCCCTATTCCGTCTGCTGCGGAAACCACGACTACCATAGTCGGACGAACCGGCTGGCTGGTGCTGCGGAATATATCGCCCGATACGGCGCTTCCCACTATTCGGGCTATTCCTGGTACAAGGGTACGCACGAGGATCTCAACCACTACCAAATCTTTAGTGCCGATGGACGCGACTGGCTCCATATCAACCTCGAATACCAGCCCGACGGGGAGGATCTCATGTGGGCGCAGCGGGTGATCGACGCGCATCCTACCCTACCGGTCATCCTTTCGTCGCACGACTGCCTGGCCTGGACTGGCGAGCTGGGCGGCACGGGCTGGACTGACCGATGGGGCACGCCCTCCAATGGTGGGAGGGCGATGTGGTACCGCTTCATCAAGCAGAACGACCAGATCTTTCTTGTTTTAAATGGACACACCTACGACGAAAGCACCGGCTGGGCCTCCGCCCACACGAATATTGTCAACTCCTATGGGCACGACACGATCCTGATGTGCGTCAACTATCAGCAGGTTGCCAACGACGATGCCCACTTCCGCATTCTGGAGTTTGATTCCGCCAACGACGAAATCAACGCCACCACCTACCAGCCGGACGATCCAGATGTCTTGGGGAATCAGGAAGACAGCCTTACGGATTCGGCAAACCAGTTTACCCTGAGTCTGGATTTTTCTGCCCGTCTGGGTAGCTTTTCTGCTCGGGAAACCTTTTCCTCGATTCAGGCCGCGAATGTCACGGTGGTCGAAAATAATCTCAACAACAGCAACAACAGCGTGACGGTAACCATTCCGTCCGGGCAGGCCACCGCAGCCATTTCTGTGATCCCTGTCGGAACGAACCCCTACACCGACCACAACAACGGCGACTATTATCTCCAGATTGGAAGCCACAGTGGAGATGACTTCCTTGGCGGAATCATGTTGGCATCGGTGGCCGAGAACGGCCGCACCAGCATGGATGGAACCAACTATTACCACATTGCCCAGGCTAAGGCCACTTCCTACGGGGCATACCATGTGTCAACGGCAACCACTGCGAACAACGACCAGTATCCGGGCGCAACCAGTGGGATCGAACGCGATGTCAACGTCGGGGTGGCCTACTTCCCGTTCGACCAAGGATGGACCTGCGGGCGCGTCGAAGCCTATGGCGACAACAAGCCCTCGACCTCCTTCGTGGGCAGCGACAATATTGAGCTGGGGGTCAACCTCACCCAGATCCCGCAGGGCGATGTCGATACCAACCTCTTGCAGCACGTGGGCGGTTCAGGGGCACCCTACTGGCCCAACCCCGAGAACGACCGGGGCATCTGGAACCTCGAGATTCCCGGGGTGGACAGCATGGCCGATGGCATCCTGATGGTTTGCGGCGGCGACAACGAGGACAACTTTGCGACGGTCTCCCCTTGGCGAGATGGATCCGGATGGCAGATTTCCTTGATGGACAGCGGGGATAGCGGCGGTTCCGAATCCGGGTATTGGAACTTTGTCTATGTTCCCTTCATGACGACCAACATTGTTGCCGGACGCGGAAACACCACGGGGGGATCCGTTTCGGGAACCGGAGGCTTTACCCTGACCACGAACGGAACCGGAAGCGTGCGTCTCGACATCGCAGGCCAGACCCCCTCTTCTGGAACATTGATCCTCTCATCGGAAAACGAGTGGCACAATGGTGATGATTTTGTCACCTACGAGCCGGAGGGCGACCACTGGATCATCGAGGATCGCGACCTCCCGGGTGCCACGCTGGCGGATGCCGGAAGCTCCCAGTTCGCCTTCCTCTTCATCCCCTTCACCAACGCTCCCGCCGGTCCGGGAAAAAATCCCAGAGCGGTTTGGAATACCCCGAACGGCGACTGGATGACGGCCTCAAACTGGGACGACACCGAAGCCATGAACATCTGGGGAGTGCCGGGCTACGTTGTCGGCAATCCGCTCAACACAGGCGGTTCGACCGATCCCGACTGGAACAAATCCGAAGCGTACATCCAGAGCGGAGAAGTCAATGTGACGCCTTCGTCGCATCCTGATGGAAATGTGGCTCGTTTGGATGTGGGTGACGGAACGAGCAATGCTACTTTGAACATCAGTGCGGATATTTCTGTGGATGGAAACACATTTATTGGCAATGGCAGTGGTGTTGGAACAACTTCGATTGTCAATCAAACGGCTGGAAATGTTGTATTGGGATCTTTTGATGGTTCTGGTCATCGCGTTTATTTCGGTCGGGATGATGGAGACGGCTATTATAACCTATCGGGGGGCAGTTTAACCTTCTTTACGGATTACCCCAGCATCGGTTATTCGGGTAGCAGTACATTCACCTTTAATTTATCAGACGGTATTTTAACCAATGCTTTGCATGATACTTATATGCGTTTTGGTGCATATTCTGGTGCTAAATCCGTTGTGAATATTACAGGTGGAGAAATGTTCAGCGCCTCTGTTCACAATACATATGTAGGTGATTACGGCACTGCGGAAATCAACCAGTCAGATGGATTGGTTCACTTTACCGATTATTTGGTTCTGGGACATTATGCCGGATCGGAAGGTATCTATAATCTTTCCGGAGGCACGCTTGAGGTTCCCACAACGCTTCGGGTTGGCAGTTCTGGATATGGAGAATTTAACTTTTCTGGTGGCACATTGAGTACCGCAAGCGGTTCAGGTTGGTCTTTTGGTGCGTCTGCTGGAAGCACGGGTATTTTGAATGTAACCGAGGGAACCCTCTCAAATGCATCGGTTCATAATACCTATTTTGGGAAGCATGGATATGGTGAAGGGAATCAAACGGGCGGTACGGTTCATCTCACTGACTATCTTTGCATCGCGTACTATGAGGGCTCTAAGGGCGTTTATAACTTGTCGGGTGGTGTCCTGGATGTTCCAACGACCTTGAATGCGGGGTATGCGGGGGATGGCCTCTTCAACCAAACAGGCGGAGAGTCCCACTTTAAGTATGCATCAATGGGATTGAGTAGTGGTGGATCCGGTGAAATCCGTATTTCCGGTGGGTCGATGATCGTTACCAACTCCTTCCACGGCGACCAGAGCGACTGGCACGCGGGGCGTTTCACCGTCAGTGGCTCGGGTGCCTCGTCGATCCAGGCCATGCGCTACTATGGCTGGGCGGATATTACGCGATTCGAACTGGACGGCAGCGGCTCCACCCTGTTCGAGGTGACGAAGGATACGGGGGGAACCTACGACTACGCCTATGCCGACCTGCGCAACGAGTGGCTGGAGGTGGATACCCTGCCGGGCTACAACGCAGCGAGCGGAACGGTATTCGACGTGCTGTGGGTGGATCAGACTCCCCGCACGGGTACTGCGGAGGGATACATCAACATCGGTTCGGGCGGGGAATACGCACCGAAACTCATCAACGAAAGCGGCCATGATCTCGCGTGGCGCATCAACCCGAATGTGACCTACAACGGCAAATCCGGCCAGATGCTTCAGCTGGTTGCCACGCCCATGTACGACAGTCGCTATGTGGAGGGGCTCGAAAAGCGTCTCAAAATCAATTCCAATCCGGCCGATACCAATGTGGTGGACTGGACCTACGGCCTTGCGTTCGATCCGAGCTCGACGGCCAATGGAGACTACAACCGGCTCTTCCTTCTGGATAAGAACAATTCCGCCAACTACGGCCTGTACGCGCTGGACTGGGTGAACGAGACCCGTTCGGCTCGCTTGATGAGCGATCATGGAGCTAATGGATCAAATCCATATGATGTGACGGTCGACCAAAACGGTAATGCCTATGTGGCTTATATAGACAGTGCCGCAGTTTGGAAGCTGAGCGATCCGTTTGGCACCAAGACGGAGAGCCAGTTGACGGGATCCATTTCTGGCGGGGACGACGATCCGTATGCCCTCGCCATGGTTCCCGAAGGCTTTGGTGGAGGATTCGAAGCAGCCGAAGACATTGTCCTGTACGACAGTGGGTTGGGTGCGAACGACAACGAAGCCATTGTCGTGATCGATAAAAACAGTAGTGCCGGGAGCCAAATTACAAGCACGATCTGGAACGACAATACGGCCAGAAGCTGGCGAATGGATTCAAGTGATTTTGATGGGAACATCTACATGATTCCAGATGGATCGTCGCTTCTGACCGCCTCTTTGGGCGGAACGAACCGGCTCTATCTCTACCGCATGGATTCCGCCGGAAACCGTACCCGCGTCTTTCTGGATGGAGTACTCCCGGCGGACATTGTCCAGGTGGACGACAGCATCGCGGTGAACCCCGTGGATGGTTCCGTCTGGTTCCCTGTCGAGGTTGCCGACCAGAATACCCGCTCCATGGTACGGGTCGACATCGCCAATGCCGTGGCTCAGGGCGGGGGGGACTATCTGGCACCCGCCTGCCGTCCCATCTACAACATTGGGAATAAGAATGTGGCGGTGAACGGGATGGACATCTCCCCCGACGGCAAATTGCTGGCCATCTCCGGCGGCTATGGCTCCGACTCAGTCCATATCTTCCGCATCAAGCCCTACGTGCCGCCATTCGATGCATGGAAGGCGAAATTCGGACTTACCGGCGGGGATGCCGACTCCAGCGCAAACCCGGATGGGGACAGCTTGATCAACCTGTATGAATATGCGCTGGGCGGGGATCCGACCAATGCCGCCAGCCAGGGCATTTCACCCACCTACCAGCAACTGTCCGGTGCAGGCGGCGACTGGATGACCTATGTCTACCCGCGGCGCTCCGATCCGGATAGCGGCATAGCCTACCATGTCGAAATCAACGACGACCTCATCTATGGCCACTGGACTAATGCCAACTATGAGGTGGTTGGAACCGGAACCATCGATTCCGAGTTCGATTCGGTGACCAACCGCATCCCGACGGACGTGAAGGACGAGCAGTTCATTCGCCTGATCGTGGAGGAGGTGCAGTAGTTTCGGGGCGCTAGCCTGCCCGATGCGTGGAGCCCTGCCTTCCGGCAGGGCTCTTCTTCGGGATGCTCCAAATTGGGGCGGGCATGCTTTCCCCGCTTGCGTTGTTCCTTCGGTGAAGCTACATATTGCCGGTCGCGTGATCGCTTTTAGCGTGACAAACTTTGGGTTCGGCCTAACTATCGGACGATGATTCCCTGTTTCTGGAAAGAAGAACACACACCTTCCTGGCGGTTTCCGTTTGCGATGCGCTGTGCAAAAATGGTGGCGGCACGGGTTGCTTTTTCAATCCTTGCCTTTACCTTGATGGCGGGATGCGGCAAGGCACCGAGGCAACAGGTGGCGATCCGGCTGTATGCCGGAGCCGGGATGCGCCCGGCGGTCGAGGCGCTTTCGGCGGCCTTTGGGCAGCAGACCGGAATTGCCGTGGAGGCCGACTATGCAGGGAGCGGCGTGTTGATTGCCCGGGCGATGGGCGACCCGTCGGCGGATCTCTTCATGCCGGGGGATGCTTGGTATGTGGATCGTCTGGATGAAAAGACGGGGAATATCGGGGAGCGGGTGGTGGTTGCCTCGTTTGTTCCGGTGCTCGTTGTCGCAAAGGGCAATCCGCAGGGTATCCAAGGGGTGGAGGATTTGGCGAAGCCCGGGTTGCGGGTGGCGCTGGGGAATCCGTCGGCCTGCCAGATCGGGCGGCTGAGCGTGGAAATTTTACAAAATGCCGGGATCAAGGCTTCGGA
>WFRA01000062.1 GCA_015486775.1 Kiritimatiellales bacterium
AGCTCCAGGCGGTTGGCGATCTCGAAGACGATCTGCTCATCGATGGGTTTGAGGTTCCAATGCATGGAAGTGCCGGGGGCTACCTACCCGCCCGGAAGAAGCGGTGGAGCAGGGATTTGATCAGGATTTTGACATCCTCGAAAAGCGAGCGGATGTGGGCGTACCAGAGGGAGTCAGAGAGCAGGTCGCTGTCCTTGCAGTAGTCGGCATAGGAAAAGACGGCGGGGTAGTAGCGCGGGAGCTGCCGGATGGTTTCGTCGTCCTGCGGGTGGCGCATGGGGGGCTGGCCACAGACGAAGAGGCGGCCGCGCAGCGCCAGCAGGAGCCAGGGAAACCGGTCGAGCGAGCCCATGCGGAAGAGGCTGTAGACGAGGGAGCGGCGGTTTTCGGTCTTGTAGAAGACCGGCAGCTTGACGTAGCCCACCCGGGGATCGTGGAAGAGCTCGCGGCGGTACTCCCCGATGCGGGAGAGGCGCACCAGGGGATAGAGCAGCAAAAACGGAACCAGCTGGACCAGCGCCAAAGCGAGCGCCATAAACCAGAGAACGACATAGCGCAGCAGATCCTCCGTCCGCATGTGGGGGCGGTTCCGGGCGACCACCCAGGAATCATCGATTTCCACGACAGTTCCGTCCTCCGGGCTGATCAAGCGGTTGCCGGCGACTATTTTGTGATCGATCTCGAGGTTTTGCCCGATGTAGGTGTCGCACAGGATCAGGCAGTTGGAGAGCGTGGTGCTGGAATCGACGATGACGTGGTCGGCCACCACGGCGTTGGGACCGACGGTGGACATGGCGCAAACCCGGCAGTCGTTGCCAATGATGACCGGCGGATTCAGTATGGCCGATGGCGGGGTGAGCACGTTGTAGCCCACCGAGCTACCGTCCGTGTCCGAGAACCCGGCGGTGACATAGCGCGAAAACTCGCCGGCCACCATGTTCATGTTGAGATCGAAATAGGCGGACATTCCACCGATAACATAGGGTTCCACATGGATCTTTTCCAGCCCGCACTCGGTCTTGGGGGTCTCGTCGAGCAGCTTCTTCACCTCATCGCCATTCTTACCAAAGAGGAACTGCGCCTGTCCCAAGCACCCGTTGCAGCAGGCATCCATGGATTGGAAGGCGACGGGGTCGTAGCCCGCCATGCGGCGCAGGAAAAAGGGGCCGGAGATAAAGAGCAGACCCTCCTGCCAACGGTCGGAAGTGGCCTTGAGATAGTCCAGCGGACGTTCGGTTGCGCGTGCAAAGCTGTATTGGATCTCCACGCCCCAGCGCGTGCCGGAACCGATGTATTTCTCCACCTGGTCCGCCCCTTCGCCCAGGATCACCTGCACATGCCCGATATTTAGATCGGCGCAGGTTTCGAGCCAGTAGTCCAGCAGGGGCCGGTTGGCGATCGGTAGCAGCGGCCAAGGCACGCCGCCCAGATCATCGACCCACGACAGGACATCGGCGGTATAGAATACAGCTTTCATAGGGCGCTGAATGGATACCTACTCGAATCCTTTCAACGCTTCCTCGACGGTGTCGTAGATCTCGAACACCTTGTAGGCTCGGGTGATCTCGAACACCATGCGGGGCTTCTTCTGCAAATGGGCGATTTTCATGTCGCCGCCCCGCTCGGTGATCCGCTTGAGTACGGCGATCAGCGTACCCAGGCCCGCGCTGTCCATGAAATCGACCCGCTCGAGATCGATCACATAGTTCTTCACCTCCGGCTCGGCCGACTGCCAGCTCGAAAGCTGCTCGCGGAACGCGTCCACGCTGGCGGCCGTCAGGGCGCTCCCCACTTTCACGACAGCAATGCCGTTCTCTTTTGAACAGGTAACAACCATCTCTCTACTCCTTAGTATGCCCCGCGCCCAAATAGGACGACCGGGATTGTTTTCAATATAATGGCCATGTCCTTGAGGACACTCTGGCTGCGGATGTACTGCATATCAAGGCTCACGAGCCCATCGAACGGAATCTCCGAACGCCCCTGGATCTGCCAGAGGCAGGTCAGGCCCGGCTTCACATGCAGCCGCTTGCGATCGGAGAGGGAATAGCGCGCCACCTCCTCGGGGAGCGGCGGGCGCGGCCCGACCAAGGCGAGGTCGCCGACGAGCACATTGAGGAACTGGGGCATCTCGTCGATGCTGAACCGGCGGATCAGCCGCCCTACGCGCGTGACGCGCGGGTCGTCCTTCATCTTGAAAATCACGCCGTCGCCGGACTCGTTCAGGTCGAGCAGCTCCGCCTTCATTTTTTCCGCGCCCCGGCACATGGAGCGGAACTTGTGCAGCTTGAACTCACGACCATAGAGACCCACCCGCGTCTGCATCAGTAGCACCGGGAAACCGTCATCGACCAAGATGCAGACGGCCACCACCAGGAACAGCGGGGCAAGCAACACCAGCGCCACCAGGCTGACCACGATGTCCACCGCGCGCTTGACCGCCAGCAGGCTGCGCAAGACCGTCTCCCAAAACATCAGGCGCAGGCGCTGCTTCCATTTCAGCACCGCCATGTCCGCCTTCGTCACGGGGATGTCCATGGTCTCGAACATTTCGCGCCGGGCGCGGTAGATTGATTCCTTCATCCATCCTCCTGGTCGACAATGGTGCAGTAGGTCAGGTTTTTCGAATTCATGCGGTAGCGTTCGATGCGGTCGACAATCGCGTTGGTGATGGCCAAGCCGCGGCCGCGCTCGCCCAGGTATTCCTCGTCGAGCTCGCGGTTCAGCGCCGTCTCGAGATCCCACTCTGCCCCCTCGTCCACCAGCACCAGCTGGCAGACCCCACCATCGACCCGGATTTGCAACCAGAAGGTGTCCTCCTCGTCCAGGCCGGCGTGGTCGACGAGGTTGGCGCCGAGCTCCATCACCAGCAGCCGCACCAGGGTCGCGGTTTCCTGCGATATGCCCAAAGCCACCACGGCGGCATCGGCCTGCTTTGCGACATCGGAGACCCGGTGGATATCGCGAGGCACCCGCTCCTCGAGCGCGATTTTTTCCGGGGCGAGCATATGGATCGAAATGGCCGTGCAATCGTCATCGCCCAGCTCGTAGCCCTCGTCTTCGAGCAGATCGAGCAGGGAAGCCGGCTTGTCGGGGGCGGCGGGGTTGCCCACCACGGTTGCGTAGACCTCCTCGACCCGGCGGCCGCACTCCTCCCGGCTCCGCCCGTGCCGCGCTTCGGTCAGCCCGTCGGTGTAGAGGAGCAGAAACGTGTCGCCCTCGTCCGCGAAGCAAACCTCGTCGGCGGAAGAATAGGGTTTCTCTGGGCCGAACGGAAACCCGATCGGCGTGCCGCCGCCCTGGCTAAAGATGGAGGAGTCGCCCCGCGTTCCGTTCCGCAGGAAGACCGGGTCGGGATGGCCGCAGTTCATGCAGCGCCACTGCATCGTTCCGGGATCGTGGATCGCCATGAAGAGCGTGGCGTAGTAGGAAGGATTGTCGATGCGGCGGCGGATAACCATGTTCAGCGCGTTGCAGATCGCGGCCGGCCCCTGATCGGCGTAGCGGCGGATCATCTCGCTGGCCGTCGCCTTCAGGAGCGAGGAGATCATGGCGGGCGCCACGCCGTGGCCGGAGACATCGGCCACATAGATGCAGTATCGCCCCTCCGGCAGCGAAATGATGTCGAACGCATCCCCGCCCACGTCCATGCAGGTGCGGTAGGCGATGCGCGCCTCGAAGCGGCTGGAAAAATGCGGGATATCCGAAAAGAGCGAACGCTGGATGGCACCCGCCAGTTCGAGGTCGCGCGAGACCCGCTTGTTCCAGATGGTCAGGGCATCCTTGCTCTGCTTCAGCGCTAGGGCGTTGCCGACGCGCAGAATCAGCTCGCGGGGATTGAACGGCTTGCGGATATAGTCCATCGCCCCCAGCTCGAACCCGGTCTCGATGTCGGCGATCTTCGACTTGGCCGTCACCATGATCACCGGAATATGGCTGGTGAGCGGAGCGTCGCGCAACTTGCCGCACAGCTCGAAGCCATCCATTCCCGGCATGATGATATCCACCAGAATCAGGTCGGGCTGCATCCCCAGTGCGATATCGAGGGCGCTGGCGCCATCGGCGGCATCGAACACCTGGCAGCCGCGCACCTCCAGCAACTTGCGCAGATAGAGGCGGTTCGGCAATTCGTCGTCCACCACCAGCACACGCCCCGAAAGGTGCCGCCCATCACGGGAGGTATTTGGTTTCGCGGTCGTTTTCTGGCGGCTTTCCAACATGGATTCCCCTAGCTAGAAAAAGTGGAGAGCCATTCGGCGAGGGCATCGACGAGCGGCTTGGCATCGGCCATCCGACCATCCTTTGCCCGCGTTTCGATCTCCAGCCCCAGCACCGAAATTTCCGGTAGCCCCATGGTTCCGCCCATGCCCTTGATCGAATGCGCCGCCATGCGCACCGTTTCGGCATCGCCCCGGCCCAGTCCATCCTGAAGTTCGTCGGTCAGCCGCCTGATTTCGCAAACAAAGACCTCGACCAGCTCATCGTCCACCTCCTCGGTGTCGACAATGAACGGATCGAGCCGCTCCGCTAGATCGGGAATCAGATCCGCCACCCAGCCAATATTTCCAGAAAAATCCATATCGCCCCTCTCCTTCTTGGCCGCAACCGCGACCGTTTTGAAGGGAGGAACCATAGCAATAATTGAAACCGAAGCAAATACGCAATGGCATCATTTTCCAGCAAGGAATCCAGGGGTATTCCGTAGACAAACACGCTTGCGGCACCGGAAAAAGATCGCCATCCCTCCCCCTCTTTTCCTACGCTCCCGGGATGTTCAAGAATCCTTTTAGCATCGTTGCGCCAGCCCTGTTGCTTTTGGCCGGGGGCTGCGGAAAGCATGCTCCGCCCGCCGCGCCGAACCACCCGCCCGAGCGAATCATCTCCCTCGCGCCCAACATCACCGAAACCATCTATGCGCTCGGCCTCGGCGACAAGCTCGTGGGCGACACCCCCTACTGCCTCTATCCCCCCGCCGCCCGCGCCGTTCCAAAGGTTGG
>WFRA01000063.1 GCA_015486775.1 Kiritimatiellales bacterium
CAACGGGCGGGCCGTATGCCAAGCTTTCGGGAGCTTCCGAATATCCGGCATGGGTCGTTTCGAAACGCGGCAAGGGGAAGGTCGTCTACTCTGCCGGAACGCTATTTGAGAGCATCGGCAGGTTCCACCTCGACGACCATCTCGATCTGTTCAAGTCGGCCTTGGAGCTATTGTCTAAGGATTCAAGGTTGCAGATCGAAACGGACGCGCCCGGTAGCTTGGCGATGGAGTTGCGGAAGAACGGTTCGCAGACCCTGTTGCATCTGGTGAATGCCACCGGCGACATGAAGCGGCCGATCGGGAAAATTGTTCCGCTAAAGGATGTGGAGGTTTCCGCCAAGATACGGAAGACGCCTCGTTCGGTCAGGAGTGTGGTAGGCGGCAAAAAACTTAATTTTGAATACAGCGACGGAAGGGTTCGTTTCCTGATTCCGGAAATAGAAGCCTATGAGTTGGTGGTTTTTGAATAGATGAATGGGAGATTTTAAAATGAAAAAAATAGGATTTGGAATTATTGGAACGGGGGTCATTGCCGAGTTTCACGCGGCGGCTCTCAAGGATGTGGAGGGTGCGGAACTGGTTGCTGTTTGCGACCGTGTTGCCGAACGGGCCCAGGCTTTTTCTGAAAAATACGGGGTTCCATACGAATGCGATCTGGATGTTTTTCTGGCGCGGGAGGATATCGATGCGGTGACGATCGCCACGCCGACCGGAGTCCATGCGGATGTGGCGGTTCCTGCCGCAAAGGCGGGAAAGCATATTCTGTGCGAAAAGCCGCTGGAGGTGACGGTCGAGCGCGCGAACCGGATCATCGATGCCTGCGAGGCGAGCGGCGTGGTGCTGGCCAGCGTCTTCCAGCTACGCCTGAGCCTCAGCGTCCAGCTCATTAAAAAGGCGATCAAAGAGGGGCGGTTTGGGAAAATTGTCATGGCCACCGTTCAGGTAAAATGGTTCCGGGATCAGGCATACTACGACAGCGGAAAGTGGCGTGGAACGTGGGCGATGGACGGGGGTGGCGCACTAATGAACCAGGCGGTACACACCATCGATCTGCTGACCTACCTGGTGGGGCGGCCCGAGTCGGTGAGCGCGTACACCGCCACCCTGACGCATACCGGCATCGAGGTGGAGGATACCGCCGCCGCCGTCGTAAAATTTGAGAGCGGGGCAATGGGCACCATCGAGGCGAGCACCTCCTGCGCACCCGGCTTCCCGCTGCATCTTGAGATTTGTGGCGAGAAGGGCAGCGTGGTGCTGGAGGACAGCGACATTCTCCGCTGGTCCTTCGTTGACCAGACCCCGGAGGATGATGCAATTCTCGCCAAGGGAATTGCCGGAGAAAATATTAAGGGCGGATCGAGCGATCCAAAGGCGATTTCGCACGAGGGGCATCGCCGTTTGATCGAGGATTTGAGCGAGGTCATACAGACCGGTCGCGAGCCGATGGTTCCTGGGCGGGAGGCCTTGGGGGCCGTTGAGTTGATCTGCGGTATCTACGAATCGGCGAAGTCGGGGCAAACATACTTTTTTGAATAAGGGGATAAAATGAAGATAGGAATTATCGGGGCGGAAAACTCGCATACGGCGGCCATCGCCAAGGTGCTTAATGTAGATAGACTGGTTAAGGGATTTTCGGTCGACTATGTGTGGGGCGAAACCCCCGAAGATGCGAAGACAGCGGCGAAGGTCGGGCAGATTCCGAACATTGTTGAGAAGCCCCGGGAGATGCTCGGCAAGATCGATGCGCTGATTGTCGACCACCGGCATCCCAGGTTCCACCTCAAGGCGGCAACCCCTTTCATCAAGGCAGGCATTCCTTCTTTTATCGACAAGCCGTTCTGCTACCGCGCGGAGGAGGGGAGGGAATTCCTGAAGCTGGCGAAAAAGCACGGCGCGCCGGTAACCAGCTTCAGCATCCTGATCCACCAACGGAGCTTCCTGAATTTTGTCAAAAAACTGGAGACGGTGGGCGATGTTTTGGCCGGCGAAACCTGGGGGCCATGCGATCTGAAAAGTCCGTGGGGCGGTATTTTCTTCTATGGCATCCATCAGGTGGACATGGTGCTGAAGGCGTTTGGCTACAATGTCAAAAAGGTGCTCGTAACGAAAAATGGAAACGGTGCAACGGGTCAGTTGATGTATCCGGATGGAAAGATTGTCACGATGCACCTGATCAAAGAGGGGAAGCCCGGTTTTGGAATCGGTGCGATCGGTACGGAAAAAGCGATTCACCAGAAACTGGTTATGGACAAGGTTCAATATCTGACCGGCGTAAAGACGTTCTGCAAAATGTTTAAGACCGGCGAGGAACCCGAATCGGCGGAAGAGATGCTGATGCCCGTGAAGGTGCTCGATGCACTCAAGCGCTCCGTCCAAAGCGGATTGATCGAGAAGGTTTGACAAAATAATTTGGGACAAAATGATTTTCCTGCAAGGAGGATAGGTTCTAGGCAGGAAGGGTTTTAACGATTTCAACGCAACCAACAACCAACAACTAATTATGATTATCGACTGCCACGCA
>WFRA01000064.1 GCA_015486775.1 Kiritimatiellales bacterium
ATTGACGGTGGCGGCATCCTGTTTGATCCAGATGGGCTTGATCGCGACGCGCTGCTGGAACTGGCGTTGGCTCGCCACACCTCCCCCCGGCTCAACAGCATGGATTTCCCGGAAGGGAAGCTCGGCCCGGGCGGATTCAAGATGCCGGGCGTTGCGGGGGAGTTTGCGCTCCCAGATGGGACGAAGGTCGATGATGCCATGCTGTTTCACCGCACCGCGCTGACCCGCCCAGAAATACGCCCGCTTGTCGCCAAGGCCAATATCCAAGCCTTCATCCCCTGCGGCGGATTCCGCGAAACGATCAATGCCGGGAACGTCCACGCTTTCCTAGATATATTCCGGGAATTGCGGGTGATCGTGGAGGGTGCCAATGTCTTCTTCGACGATGCCGCCCGCCGGGTGGTCGCCACGGAAACGAAAATCCTCCAGATCAAGGATTCCACCGCCAACAAAGGCGGCGTGACGTGCAGCTCGATGGGGGAGGTGCTTCCGGCGATCTTGCTGGGCAACGATTATGAAAAAACCATTTTGGACGATCCTGAAACACAGATAAGGCTGATTGGCGATATGTTTGCCATCATCCAGCGCAATGCCGCCCTGGAGACCCGCATGCTACTCGCCCTGAATGACAAAGAGGGAACTCCCCTGTTCGAACTCTCCGTCCGAACCAGCGAACAGATGCTCGCCCTGCAAGAGCGATTGATGGAAAAAAAGGAGCTTCTGTTCCCGAAAGGATCACTCGTCCAGACTGCGCTGAAAGCATATGTCCCACCCACCTTGCGCGAGAGCATCGGCATGGGACGGATCGAAAAAATACTCCACCGCACGGAATTTCGAGCCTACCGCGATGCCATGCTCACCAAGCAGCTCGCCGCGACGGCGCTCTATCACCATGCTGGCGAATGGGAAGAATTCCTCCAAGGATTGGAACAGGATCTGCTCCGAACCCTGGCCGACCTCATGGGGACTCCCGGCTAGGATCCGCACCCGTTTTACAAACTGTCAATAAGAAGGAGAAGCCATGGAAGCAAGTACACTGCCTGAACTCGAAAGCCCGTATGCCGTTTCGGATGCGCAAAAAAGCGAGTATCGGAAAAATGGGCACATCCGGCTGGATGGCGTAGCCAGTCGGCAAGAGGTGGAAGCCTATCGCGAGGTGGTTCAGGAGACCGTGGAGCAGCTGAATGCCGAAGAGGGACCGTTCAAGGAGCGGGAAGAGTTCTATTCGCAGGCGTTCCTTCAGCAAATGAACCTTTGGGTGCATGACGAGGCGGCGAAACGCTTTACCCTCGCCAAGCGCTTCGCCAAGCTTGCGGCCGATCTGATGGACGTTGACGGCGTGCGCATCTACCACGACCATGCCGTGTTTAAGGTGCCGGACGGCAGGCAAACCCCGTGGCATCAGGATCACTACTATTGGCCGCTAAGCGACACCTGCCCGATGGTCACCATGTGGATGCCTCTGGTCGATGTGACCGCCGACATGGGTTCGATGGTGTTCGCCTCCGAGTCGCATCGGATCGGCTCCCTCGGCGCATTTCCCATTTCCGACGAATCCGAACAGGTGTTCAAGGACTATATCGAAAAGCATGGCCTTCCGGTGGTGGAGACTGGTGCCATGAAGGCCGGCGATGCCACCTTCCACGACAGTTGGGCGTTGCACAGTGCTTTGGGGAACCAGTCCGGCAACATGCGCGAAGTAATGACCGTGATCTACATGGCCGACAACTTCCGGGTCTCCCGTGCCGTCAACGACTACCAGCAGGACGATCTCGCCCGCTGGCTCCCCGGTGCAAAGCCCGGCGACCTTGCGGCCACTCGGCTCAACCCGCTTGTCTACTCGGAACTCAAGAGACAGTCCTGGAGCTGGTCGCGGCCGATGCCTGGGACGAAATCGGCCCGCTGAGCGAA
The DNA here is from genome assembly GCA_015486775.1 of Kiritimatiellales bacterium. Classification (GTDB taxonomy): domain Bacteria; phylum Verrucomicrobiota; class Kiritimatiellia; order Kiritimatiellales; family Pontiellaceae; genus Pontiella. The sequence continues at coordinate 1,912 of WFRA01000064.1, forward strand.
ACCCTGACCCGAGGCAACCGTCCTTGCGCCGAATACAAGGCTTTCGAAACCACCGTGACCCTCCATGAAAAAGAGTACCGGGCGGTGGTCGTGCACGCCAGCACCCACGACAAGCGTCGCCAGAAAAAACACGATTGGCTCATCGAGTGCTCCGCCAAAGCGGATCACGGCCACCGCACCCAAAGACACTTCCGTTCGACATTCGACCGATTTTCTATTCCGTCGGCGCAACAACTTTGACGGCGATGGCGGGGGCGGCGAAGCGGATTTCCTCGCGGCCTCTC
>WFRA01000065.1 GCA_015486775.1 Kiritimatiellales bacterium
AGGTTGTCGAGAGCTTCGAGAACATGCAAGTTGAAATCGATTCCGTCACCCAGCGGATCGCATCCACCATCGACACCACCATGGTTCGCTTCGGCGAGGCGCTCGAGGCCACCGGCAAGAAGGCCATGGAATCCACCGAGGAATGCGTGGCTGGCATGACCGAGGAGATGAAGGTCTTCAGCACGGAAATGGGTTCGTCCTTCGGATCGTTCAACGAAGCGGTTGTGCAGTCCGGCGAGGAAGTCAAGGTTGCCGTCGCCGCCATCAACAGCTCCATCGAAACTTCCGGCGAAGGAATGCAGGAAGCCTTTGGCGGCCTGAACGGCATGATTGTGAAATCCGGCGAGGGGCTGTCGGACGCCTTCGAGGGGCTCGACGAAACCGTCAAGCTGGCCGGCGAAACCGTGGCCGGATCGCTTGCCGACTTCAAACTCTCCATCGATAGCACGAGTTCGGAACTCGACGCGGCCGTGGGCGAACTGCACACCGCCATCACCCAGGCCACCGGCGAAATGGTCACCATGGCCAAGGCCAAGCTCGACACGGAAGCCTCCGAGATCGCCGGGCAGCTTGCCATGGCGGCCAGCTCGATCCAGGGCTTTGTCGCGAAGAAAGCGGCCCATCAAATCGAATCTGAAGCCGACCAGAGGGTAGCCTAATGCGTGCATCAACCCGCCAAGACAGCAATCCCGGCTCGGAAGGGGTCTATGAATCCTTCTCGGACATGGTGCTCTGCACGCTAATCGTGCTGATTACCCTGGTGGTTGTGCTGGCGCTGAACATCGTGGAGCAGCTCAATGTCTACATCGAGCCCAACCACTTCAGCGGCGGCGCCACCCGCCCGTGGATCTACCTCCAGGCCCAGGCCGTGGACTATTCGCAAACCACTTCCGCCCGTTTGGCGGTCGACCGCGAACTCTTCGGGGACGAGTCCTCCGTGCTCGTCAACCTGTTCAGCCCTTCCAGCGCCCTCTCGACGACGGCCGTGGAAGATGGCCAGACCGTATCGGCGAAGGAAGGCGAAACCTTCTGCGGACAGAGCGACCTGAGCGCCTACAGCTTCCTGCAACTGGCTGTCGGCATTGAGCCGGGCTCGTTCGCCGTGGACGGAAAGCCGACCGCGCTCATGCTACCCAAGTTCGTCCACAAGAGCATCGAGGTGGAGCCGGGCACGGCCCGTGGATACGTCGCCGTTCCGGACAACCAGCTAGCGCTGGATACCATGGCGCTGGCCTGGCCGGTCTACGCCAACGCGATCTATCCACGGCGCGCGCAGGGCGAATACCGCGATGCCCGCACCAAGATCTATGTGGAGGCGCTGGAGTCCGACGACGGCGTGCACCGCATCATGATCGGGCACAGCGTGTTCACCCTGCCGCAGGATATCCAGAACGGTCGGCTAAGCTGGCTCGCCGGATTCTCCTCCGGGCTCACGGAAGTGGTCTATCTGGGCACCGCCTGGAACGATCCCGCAAAGCAAACCAACAAGCGGATCGCCTTCTTCGAGCAGAACGGGTTCCCGGAAGCGGCGGCGGACTACCGCGCCTACAGCTATCCCGGCAAGCTTTCGGCCACCGAGCAGGTGGAGCTGCGCAATGCCCTGGCCATCCGCCCGGATGTCCCGAAAGCGAGGATGGAACGCTATATCCGCGATGCATCGGCGCAGAAAATGGTTTCCGCAGCCATCATGCAGGAGCAGGATGCCACCGAATTCCTCCCCCCGCTACTGGCTCACCGCGATGCATGGAACGCCTACATCGCCCAGTGCGTCAAGGACGAGCAGCACACGAACCCGCCCAAGTGGCTGATCACCGACCTGCTCGAACCCCTCGGGTTCGACCAGGCCGTCATCCGCGGCCTGACCGACAACGAATCCTAGGGTTGCCTAGGAAATTCCTGCAAAAGCAGCTCGAATTCGAGCTGCTTTTTTTTGTCCCGCAACACGGAGAAGCGCAGCTTCTCCCCCACCGCGTGGTTGAAGATGATCCGGTAGACATCGTACTTGCTACCCACCTTCATGCCGTTGACCGCAACGACCATGTCGCCCGGAAGCAACCCGGCATGCGCCGCCGGGGTGTCGCGCCAGACCTGCTTGACCAGCACCCCACTGCCCGCCTTCCGGTGGTCGACCGACTCGAAAAACGCGCCCACCCACGGCCACTCGTGCTTTTTCTTTTCGATCAGCGACCGGGCGATCACCATCGAGAGGTTGGAGGGTACCGCAAAGGCAATGCCCACCCCCTTCTCCACCGCATCGGTCTGGATCGCCGCGTTGATGCCGATCAACCGGCCATCGGCATCGATAAGCGGGCCGCCGCTATTGCCCTCGTTGATCGCCGCATCGGTCTGGATAAAATCCTCGTACGGAAGGATCTCGACGCGCCGCCCCTTCTGGCTGACATGCCCCACCGTCACCGAGCTCTGCAGGCTGAAGGGCGAGCCGATGGCGATCGCCACCTCCCCGACGCGCACCGCGTCCGAATCGCCAAACTCCACATAGGGGAAATTCTCCCCATCCGCTTCGATCTTCAGCACGGCCAGGTCGGTGATCCGGTCGTCGCCCACCAGCCGGGCGGGCAGCTTGGCGCCGTCGGAAAGGACGACTTCGATGTGGTGCGCCCCCTGCAGCACATGGCGGCTGGTCAGCACATAGCCGCGCTCGTCGATAATCACGCCGGAGCCCTGCCCCTCGATCCGCTGGCGAACCCGGAACAGGGGAAGACCGAACGGATCCTCCTTGACCTTGTACTGGAAGCCCTCGGTGCGGATGACCACCACGGCGGGCATCACCCGCTCGACCACGTCGGCAATCGCCGTCCCGAAATCGCGGGCCGCATTTTTTCCGGAAGCCGGATGGCGCAGGCGCGGATAGAACCCCTTCTCCTGGAGATCGATATGCCCCGGCAATATCCGGTCAAAATCGTTGCGGTGAAAAGTCGAGACCAGCGCGCCCAGCACCATCAGCCCCGAAAACCCGATCAGAACCCACTTTCGTTCCTTCACCCTACTCCACCCCTTCCGTTTCGAACGGCACCGCCTTCATCCCGCCATCCTTCTTCACCAGCTTCTCGATCTTCAGCTCCACCTCGTTGAGCTTCTCCGAGCAGGTCTCCACCAGCTTCGAGCCCTCCTCGAAATGGCGGATCATCTCCTCCAGCCCCAGCTCGCCGCTCTCCATCTCGTCCACCAGCTCCTCCAGCCGCGAGAGCGACTGCTCGAAATCCACCTTTTTCTTTTCTGTCATAATCCGCTCCCTTTACTCTTTTTCCGTAACATTTGAAACCACATTCCCATCCGCCAGTTGGGTGACCAGCGTGCCGCCCACCTCCACCGCGTCGGCACTACGCACCACCGTTCCGTCCGGCTTGCGCGTCAGGCTATAGCCGCGCCCCAGCACCGCCAGCGGATTGAGCATGCGCAACTGGCCTTCCAGTCGTTGGAGTTTTTCGCGGTCGCGCTCCGCCTTCCGCTCCATCCGGTGCCGCATCGCCATACCCAGCTCGTCGACGCTCTGGTGCGCCTGGCGGACGCCCGACTCCAGCGCGTGCGCCATCCGAACATGGGAACGTTCCAGCCGCTGGAACTTTTCGCGGGCACCGAGCCGCAGCAAATCGGCCATGCGCGTTTCCAAGGCCTGGATATTTTGACGGTAGCCC
>WFRA01000066.1 GCA_015486775.1 Kiritimatiellales bacterium
AAATAGCGCTGGGCGGCCATGGCATAGATGGGCAGCTGGCAGTCGAGGTTGCTTCGGATTTCGTCCTCATACTCCTCCGTTTTATTTCGCGCGCGGCTCGATCCCTTGTAGTCGAGCACGCGCATCTTTTTTAGCTCGCCGGTATCGGCAAAGAGGAGATCGATCCGGTCGATTTTTCCGCGCACTTGGACCAAGCCCTGGAGATCCATGTGGTCGAATGTGTGTTCGAACAGTGCCGGAAAGCGGTTTTCGGCGGTGCAGTTTTGCACATCGTAGCGCACAAAATTGTCGACCATCGTAAGAATCTTTTCGCGCTCCGCCGCCCAGACTCCGGGGTGACCCAGCACCGCCTGCTCCATCCGCCGCTTCGCCACGGTTTTGGCAAAGGCCAGATAATCGGCTTCAAATCCAAGCGCAAAAACAGCAAGAGGCAGGGCATCCGCTCCGCCTTCGGTTCGCTTCTTCCAACCCTTGGATGTTTTTACCGCCCAGTATCGCGGGGCATCAATCCCCGCCTCGCCCCGGGCGATGGCGGAATAGATTTCCTGCAGGATGGAGTGGATCAGCCCGCCGCGATCCATCGGATCCGGCGTATCGTCCGCCATGCGCGGATCGCGCAGGCCAAAGACCCGCTCCAGCAGAAAAATATATCGGCATTGCGCCAGCGATTCCAGCGCCGTGGGGCTGAGGGTTTCTTTTTTCTCGAACCATTCCGCAACCTTGTTTTTGAGCTGGGGAAGGTGGCCGCAATAGACCGAACTTTCGCGATCATCAAGCGGCGTGTCCAAAAACGCTTCCCGCTCCGCTTCGATTTCCAGCATTTCAACCAGATGCTTTTCCAAAAGCCCGCTGGAAGCGGGCGGTACGGTTTCTGTATCGCAGGCGGCTCGCCTGCCTTGCTGCTGCACCGCTGCCTGCAAGGCTTCGTCCTTCGCGCGGCAGAGCGGCAACGGAACAATCGGCAGGAACGATTCGCCCGGCATGGGTTTTCGCTCTTCCCGCTCCACGGTCTGCTGCGCCTTCCAATGGTTGGAAAAAATATTTTCGTCGCCCAGTTGTCCGATGCGCCATTGATCGTAGGGGGAGAGCGCAATCTGATCCCGCGCACACCATCCGGCGAGGTTCCATAGTTTGCGGTAATATTCGCTCTCGTTTCGTTCGTTGCCCTCCTGGTCGACGGCTTGGCAGGAGAGGACGAGCTGGTTGCACGCCATGCCGAGCGCGGCGAGGAACAGAACCGACTCCTGCTCGAAAAGGAGATCGGCGGAGGGGAGCGCGAGCCGGGGAAGGCACCGCCCCCGCTCCTCGAGGTGGAGGCGCAGGGCGTACCGCTCCTTATCGCTAAGCAAGGCATCCTGCCGAGGGATGCCGGGAAACTCGCCTTCGTTGAGACCGGCAAAAAGAACGAGGTCGAACTCGAGCCCGACGGCATCGTGGGGGTTGAGGATCCAAACGCCCTGCTCGTGGCTGTCGCGCGGGCGGACGGTGGCGTTTTCGAGTAGCTCTTCGGCGAGGTCGACCAGATGGTTCAGCGGCATTTGCTGCGTGCCCAATCCTTCGAGGGCGGTTGCGGCAGCCTTCAGAGCCTCGGTGTTGAAATGGTCTTCGGGGGCGACGATTCGCTCGTCCAGGATTTTGAGGGCATCCGCTCCGGAACGGGCAGGCTTTCCCGCTTGTTCAGGGTCGAGGCGCGGCGGGAGCTTTAGAAGCGATTCGGCGGTGGCCTCGCGGTTTTCGAAGGCGATGGCGGGGTTGCGGACGAGGTCGATGAACGTGTCGCGTTCGGGGCGCAGGGGGAAGGAGAGCCAGGCGAAGAATGCCTTGACGCAGGGGGAAGAGAGCACGGGGCGGCCGCGACGGAAGAAGTAGGGAATTTGGAAGCGGCTGAATACGTGCGGGACAATATCCTGCACGGTTCCAAGGTTTGGAACCACCAGCGCAATGCGGTGGGGGGGCATCTCCAAGGTTTGGATGTTCCAGCAGATGCGGCGAGCGAGGCCTTCGATCTCGCCGTAAGTCCCGGCGGAGCGGGAGAAGGCGATGCGGTCTGCATCGGCAAGCTGGAGCAGGTCGGGGCTGTCGACGGCGAGGGCATCGCCCAGGTCTTCCGCCCACGGTGCCCAGGGGCTGCCCATGATTTCGGAGCGGATGCGCTGCCCGAGCCGGTCTTCGGCCTTTTCGGCGTGGGCGGGCGGCAGGGCCGATTCGATCCGCACCTTCATCTTTTGGTTGAGCGCGGCGACGCACGATTCCTCGAACGGGTTGAGCCAGCGAATGGAGCGAAAGGTGATCTTTTTTGCATCGCGCAGCAGGGGCGGCCACTTTTGGCGATTGCCCTTGAGCAGCTTTAGGGTGGCGGTATTGAGATCGAGGGTGTCGGCAAATCCCTCTTGCCGGAGGGTGGCGCGCCAGATGCTGAAGAGCATGCCGAGCTGGTAGAGCTTGTGCCTGGGCGAGCGGCTGAGCATCCAGTCGACGATCCGGTCGGTCTCTTCGGGAAGCGATGCGAGTTCAGTAATGAGTTGGTCGAGCACGCCGCCGAGCGCGGCCTCGGAGAGTTCGCCCAGCGGGCCGCCATCGACAAAGTGGCCGCGTGCCACTTCGAGCACCTGCTTGCGCAGGAGCAGTTTGTGGGCTTCGCCGAGCGGTTTGTTTTTGAGGTTGGAGTAGGGGAGGCAGAGCCTGCGCAACCGCGCAAAGGTGGTATGGCCGGAGGCATCGACAAACCCCGTCCGCAAAGCTTCCATTTGCTGGAACTGCCGCATGGCCAGTTCGGTTGGGAAGACGGTTAGTTCGTTCATTTGCGATCCCGCAACGCATCAAGATCCACTTCCAGATCGACCTTCCCCTTGTAGCTCTTGATTTCCTGAATGCGGTTTTTGCGCACCAGCTCCTCAAGCGCAGCGATGATGAGCGCAGTCTTTGTTTTGAGGTGGGAGACCTTTAGCACCTCATCGGGCAGGTCGAGCGTGGTTCTCACGGCAGGCTCCTTTATGCACGAGTTTAGGTTTTTGTGCATAAAGGAAAAGTAGTGCACCGCACCTTTGCTGTCGAGTTGTTTTTAAAAATCCGACTGGCGCGAAGCCGTTCTGGAGCTCACGCTACGGAGTTTTAATGTTTTTCAGCAACGAATGTAGGAAAAGCAACGAATGTTTCCGCCGTGCGGATTCGTTGCCATATATTCTCCATTACGTAGCATTGGTTCGCCCACTTCGATCTTTCCTTTTCTTGATGAAGTTGGATGTTGTCTTGATGAGCAATGCGACCGAGATTGCTCCATAACAGAGGAACCAGGCGATGCCTGCCGACCAGATTCTTTCCGTACTGATTTTAAACAGGGCATAGAATAAAAGAGCCGCTCCGGGGGAGAACAGGAGCCAGACACCAATCACAACAATGGGTTTGCTTGGGTTTGACGAGGCTTCTCGATATGCAGATCCTTCGGCCTGGATTTTTTCCAGGGGCAATGTTGAGGAAAGCATCCCGACAGGGGCTCCGCACTTTTTGCAAAATTCGCGGGTTGCTTCGTTTTGGCAAAGGCATTGTTGGCAGACTATTGATTCCCCATCCATTGATTCGTTCAGAGGGTTTCGATGAAGCGGGCGATGCGGAGCATGGCCTCTTTGATTTCTTCGAGGGAGGTGGCGTATGAGCAGCGGATGAAGCCTTCGCCGCAGGCACCGAAGGCGGTGCCGGGGACACAGGCGACGTTTTGCTCGTCGAGCAACTTGAGGGCAAATTCTTTGGCGGTCATGCCGAATTGGGAGATGTCGGCAAAGGCGTAGAATGCGCCTTCGGGGCGGACGCACGGAATACCCATCTCCTCGAAGGAGGCGTGGATAAAGTTGCGGCGCTTCTTGTATTCGGCCTTCATGAGGGCAATATCTTTTTCGGCGTGCTTGAGTGCTTCGATGGAGGCTTCTTGGCTGAGAATGGGGGCACAGAGCATGGAGTATTGGTGGATTTTCATCATGGCTTCGGTCAGCTCCGGCGGGGCGCAGGTGAAGCCCATTCGGAAGCCGGTCATGGCCCAGGCCTTGGAAAATCCGTGCAGGTAGATGGTGCGCTCGCGCATGCCGGGCACCGAGATGATGGAAAAGTGGTCGCGGTCGTAGGTGAGCTCGTCGTAGATCTCGTCGGTAAAGACGATGAGGTCGCGCTCGATGGCAAAGGCGGCGATCTCTTCGACATCCTTTTGGGTGAGCGCGGCGCCGGTGGGGTTGTTGGGATAGTTGAGCAGCAGCACCTTGGTTTTGGCGGTGACTTTTTCTTCTAGCCCGGCGCGGGTGAGGCGAAATCCGTTTTCCTTTTTGGTCTCGACGGCGACGGATCTGCCGTAGGCGAGGGCGATGAGCGGATTGTAGGAGACATAGCTGGGTTCGTGGTAGAGCACTTCGTCGCCGGGCTCGATGAGCGCGCGGATGGCGAGGTCGAGCCCTTCGCTGACGCCGACGGTGACGAGCACCTCGTCCTCGGGGTTGTAGGCGATGCCGGTTTTCTTTTCCACATATCGGGAAATACCACGCCGCAGGGAGAGCAGGCCCATGTTGGAGGTGTAGGAGGTGGCGCCGCGGTCGAGCGCCGATGCGGCGGCCTCGCGGATGTGCCAGGGGGTGACGAAGTCGGGCTCGCCAATGCCTAGGCTGATGACATCCTCGCGCGAGCTGACGATCTCGAAGAAGTCGCGGATTCCGGATCTTGGAATATTACGGACGGTTTTGGCGATGCGGCTACGGAGAGACTTTGAGTCGTTCATTGTCCTCCCCCTGCTGCATGAGAATGCCGTTTTTCTTGTAGGTTTTCATCATGAAATGCGTGGAGGTCGAGGTGACCCCGGGCATGGTGGCGAGCTTTTCGCTCACGAACCCGGCGGCCTCGTGCATGGTGCGGCCCTTGATGAAGAGCAGCAGGTCGAAGCCGCCGGACATCAGGAAGAGCGAGTCGACTTCCGGGAAGCGGCTGATGCGCTCGGCAATACGGTTGAAGCCGCCCTCGCTCTCGGGCGTGACCTTGACCTCGATGACGGTCGTCACAAGCGAAGCATCGAGCTTTTCCTCGTTCACGACGGCCTGGTAGGCGCGGATGACCCCGGTCTTTTCGTATTCGGCGATCCGGGTTTTTACCTCCTCGGCGGAGGTGCCCAGCATCTTGGCGAGGTTTTCCGGCGATTCGAGCGCGTTTTGTTTCAGCAGTTCCAATAGTTCATTCATGGATTCACCTAGGTTAAAGTTGGAGGAATCTAGCGGTTTTCTTGGGCGTGATCCATCCAAAAAAAACGCCCCGGGGTTGCGGGGCGTTTGCAGTTTGATTTTGGACTCGATTAAAAGTCGTAGATCAGGTTCACGCCGCCCCAGAGCTTTTGCTTGGAGTCGTAGATATTGTCCGCCGCATCGCGAATGGAGCCGCCTTCGAGCATGGTGTAGGTTACGTTGACCGCTACCGAGAGATCGTCTGTGATTTCATAGCTGGCGTTGGCGTAGAAATTATAGTCGTTCCATCCGGAGTCCTGAGTGGAAGACCCCCCGGGAGTCGGAGCATTGTTGAAGTAGTAGTCGTTGTAAGAGGTGTTGCCGTATCCGGCGGAAATTCCGCCTTCAACCGCTAGGTATTCACTCACCTGATAGGGTGCGACAATGTCGAAGAGCATGTAGACCCCATTGGCTTCGTCGATGTCGCCGAACAGCGTAAAGGAGGGGATGACATAGTCCTTGAAGGTCAACAAGGTGGCCGCGCCGAACAGCTCGGAGGTGGAGGGAACCGCCTTGCCTTTCGCTGAATCCGTGCTGTTCGGAAAGTTGTAGTTGATCACCCCGACATCGAACGACACGTCGTCGAGGTTGAAGGGCAAGGTGTAGGCCAGCGAAAGGTCGATTTCGGAAAAATCGCTCGAAGTCCCGTTGATGTCCGATCCGCCGAGGTTGTAGTTTCCCCAGACGTTGAAGCTTACGCCATAGGTCTCCAGCGTCACCTGGGGCTGGACGACAAAGTCGTTGTTGTAGACCTGTCCGCGCCAAACGTAGGACGAAACCAGCGCGGCCTCGGCCGTCACCTCGGTCTGCGCCTGGCCGGATTCAACCATGACCACGTCGTTTTGGGCGAATGCCCCCCCCGCCACTGCGGCCGCCAATCCAAATACCATTGTCTTTTTCATTTCGAAGCATTCCTCCTAATTAAAACCCGCCCATTGGAAGCGAATTGCCACGCCCATCGCGGCAGTTGTCCAGAGCCGGGAGGAATCTCGCACTTGCCTCCGTTTCATGCAACCCAATTTTCCGGCAAACTCGCAACCTATCCGCCAGACGGGAGAAAGATCTCGGGTTCCTGCGGGATCTTGCAGTTTGTGGAGAGTCGTTGTGCCGCCTCATGGATTTTGGGCAGGACAATCCGGCGGGCGCTAGCCGGGCACTGCCGGACACAGGCCATGCACCAGAGGCAGCGGTCGGGAGCGGTCTGCGGCAGGCTGCCGACCATTTCGATGCAGCGCGTCGGGCAGGCGGTGGTGCACCTTCCGCAACCCGTGCAGGAAGCGGTGTCGACATCGGTCGCCGAAACAAAGGGATCCGGGGGAACCTCTTTATAGGGGCGGCTTCCCGGTAGCTCCGGCATGGACAAGCCGGGTTGCTCCATTTGTTCCCGAACCCGCCGTCCGAGTTGCTCCGCCTGCTCGAGATCCTGCGGGTTGGGTCGGTTCTCGGCGATGGGATGTTTGAGGGAAGAGAAGGAGTGCTGCCCGATAAAAGCCGCTGCGCCGACCAGCCGGAACCCTTGCGCGGTGCAGAGATCGCAGAGTTCGAGTAGCGCGTCTTCGTAGGCCCAGTTGCCGTAGACCACGATGGCCACGGCGGGTGTCCTGTTTCCTTCCAGGGGCTGGAACCGTCCGATGGCGGTTCGCGGCAGCCGCCCCCGGTAGACAGGCATTCCGACAATGGCCAAATGGTCGGCATCGAAACGGGCGGGCGGCGCTTCTTGGCGCGTGAGATCCAGAGTGGTTTCCGAGGGGCGGTTGACCCCCCGGGCAACGGCACGAACCACCGCGCGGCTGGTTCCCGTGGGGGAGAAGAAGATGGAATGGGTGTGGTTCATCGGTACATGCTTGGATCTTTTATGTATTTTTCGTTGTGGTGCCCGAGGGCTTTTTCGGTTGCGGCGTTCGTCGGACTTTGAACGATGTCGATAGAGGGAAGGTATGGCTTGATGTCCAGCACGGGGGTTCCGTCGAATGCGTCGATGCCGCTGAGATAGAGGATTCCAGCCTCCGGATCGATGCGCTCCAGCCGGACAATGGAGAAGCCGATGGGGTTGGGTCGCTTGGGTGAGCGGGTGGCGAAGACCCCGAAGTGGTGCTTTGATTTGGGCGGATTTACGGTGGGCGACCAGGTCTGCGTGTGGTCGAACCAGTAGAGCACGATGATGTATTCAAACTGCTCGAGGTAGGCGAGTCCCTTCCTGTAGACCTTGTCGATTTTGATGGTGGCCTCGGAATCCTTTACGAGGGTGCCTTGCCGCGGTGCCCCGGTCTTTTCGGTGTAGGGCGAATGGAAGTATCCGATGGGGCGGAACGAGATCGAGCCTTCTCCCTCTATGGCTGGGTGGACCGGATAGATTTCCTGGACAAGTCCCGAGCTGTTTGTTGTCCCAATGGGTTCCATGGCGACGCTGCCGCCTTTCAGCGAGACCGGGATAAACGTGGGTTTGGTCGGAGAAACTTCCTTTGCCTGAATGACTGAAGCAA
>WFRA01000067.1 GCA_015486775.1 Kiritimatiellales bacterium
AGCGTGGAGGATACCATCTCGATCCTGCGCGGGCTCAAGGAGCGCTTCGAGGTCCACCACGGCGTGCGCATCCAGGATGCCGCGCTGGTCTCTTCGGCCGTGCTCTCGGATCGCTATATTTCCGACCGCTTCCTGCCGGACAAGGCCATCGACCTGATGGACGAAGCCTGCGCGACCATCCGCACCGAGATCGATTCGATGCCCGCCGAGCTCGACGAGATCACCCGCAAGGTGATGCGGCTGGAGATCGAGGAGACGGCGCTCAAGAAGGAGAAGGACAAGGCCAGTAAAGAGCGGCTCGAGGCCCTGCGGCAGGAGCTGGCCGACCTGCAGGCGGAGGCCGACGCCATGAAGGCGCAGTGGGAAAACGAGAAGAGCACGATCGACCAGGTGCGCGGCCTGCGCGAAAGTCTGGAGTTGGCGCGGCAGGAGGCCGAGAAGGCGGAGCGCGAATATGACCTGGAGCGCGTGGCCAAACTGCGCCACGGAAATATTCCAGACCTTGAAAGACAGCTGGAGGAAGCCGAGGCGGCCATGGCCGAGCGCGAAGCGGGCACCCTGCTGCGCGAGGAGGTGACCGAGGAGGAGATCGCCGAGGTGATCTCGCGCTGGGTCGGCATCCCGCTCACCAAGCTGCTCGAAGGCGAGCGCGAAAAGTTATTAAAACTCGACGATGTGTTGCACGAGCGGGTGATTGGGCAGGACGAAGCCGTCCAGGCCGTGGCCGATGCCGTATTGCGGGCGCGGGCGGGCATCAAGAACCCGAACCGGCCGATCGGCTCGTTCCTGTTCCTCGGCCCGACCGGCGTGGGCAAGACCGAGCTGGCTCGGACACTGGCCTGGGAGCTGTTCGACACCGAGAGCAACATGGTGCGGATCGACATGAGCGAATATATGGAGAAGCACACTGTTTCGCGGCTCGTCGGCGCCCCTCCGGGCTATGTCGGCTTCGAGGAGGGCGGCCAGCTCACCGAGGCGGTGCGGCGCAAGCCCTATGCCGTGGTGTTGCTCGACGAGATCGAAAAGGCGCACCACGATGTGTTCAACATCCTCCTCCAGATATTGGAAGATGGGCGGCTGACCGATTCGCACGGGCGAACCGTGAGCTTCAAGAACACCATCGTGATCATGACCAGCAATCTGGGATCGACACACCTGCTCGAAGGGATCGACGCAAAGGGACATATTTCCGAAACGGCGCGCGACGAGGTGATGCAGGCGCTCCGAGCCAACTTCCGCCCCGAGTTCCTCAACCGCATCGACGAAACCGTGCTGTTCAAGCCCCTGACCCTCGGCGAGATCACCGGCGTGGTCGAGTTGCTGGCGAAGGAGTTGCGGGAGCGGCTGGCGCAGCAGGGCATTGCGCTGGAGATCGGCAAGGAGGCCGAGGAGTTCATCGCCAAGGAGGGCTACGACCCGGTCTACGGCGCCCGCCCGCTCAAGCGCTTCATCCAGCAGCATCTCGAAACCCCGCTTTCCCGGAAGATTATTGCCGGGGAGCTTGCGGAAGGTTCGGTTGCGCAGGTGACCGTGGAGGATGGCACCCTCGCAATCCGGTAACCCCGCCAAAATGACGGGGTTAATTAGTGGTCTGTGGCTTCCTGTTGGAGATGGGAGGCCAGTGGCAGATCCTGCCGCAACAGATCATCAGTAATCAGTTGTGCCAACCATTCTGCTCCTTCGGCGGAAAAGTGGGTGCGATCTTCTTCGGAAGAAAACCAAGGAAGGCTCCCAAGCTCACCAGCGGCTTGCATATCCGCACCGGACAGGCTGTAAAGATCCACCACCGGCACCTGCTTTTCCTGCGCCACCGCTTTCATCGCATCGGCGTAAGGTAATAGCTCCTGGGTGATTTGACCATCCTCGAAAAGTCGTCGGTGCGGCGATGTGACAAAAACCAGGTTTGCCCCGGTGCTGGCGGCATCGTCCGCATATTGGCGAAGGTAGTCTTTATAATCTGTCTCCGCATCGGTGGATTCATAATTGCCCGGTGCATGGGAATCGTTATGGGCAAACTGCACCAGAATAAAATCGCCGGGCGCCACCTTGGACAGCAGGTTTGCCCAGTGGTTTTCCAAAATGAATGTTTTAGAGCTTTTCCCGGGCAAGGCGCGATTGACGACTTTGACTCTCGGCTGGAAATGCTGGACGAGCTTTTGTCCCCACCCTGTGATCGGCTCCACATTCGACACCG
>WFRA01000068.1 GCA_015486775.1 Kiritimatiellales bacterium
GATTGGCTCCGTCTCTGGCCAAGGCAAAAAAATCGTTTTCCGTGGAAAAATCCAGCCCCGCCGCTACGGCACCCTCCCCCGCCCCACAGGCCGAGACCTCCAAGCCCGGAGAAAAAGGCTGGTTTGGATTTTCGTTGGGAAAGAAGAAAAAAGAGAGCAAGGTTCGCTGGCCGCGCCTGAAGCTTTCAGGGCTTGGAAAACCCGCTTCGGGCGAAACCGGCTTCGCCATCATCAACGGGGAGCAGGTCGACGAAGGTGCCGAGATCGATGGAGCGACTTTGGTCGAGATTCTCGATCAGGGTGCCCAGCTCGAATACCGGGGCGAGACAAAAATCCTCTCCATGGAGGATTCCGCCCGCTAATTTCCAGACCTTGGAACTACGGGGAGGGGGAGGCCTTCAGCGGGGAATCCTTGACCAGGATGGCGGGATAGAGCTTCTGCACAAAATCATCAAGACCCTTTTCGTAGTCCCGACCCTCCGCCTCACGCTTGCTGGAGACGGCGATGTAGGCCCAGCGGTGCGCCACGCTACGCACCACGCGATCCCAGCCCAGCCAGAACATACGGGCATAGTGCGACGGCGTCTCGCGATCCTGCCCCACAAACCAGTAGGCATAGTAGGAATAGTAGGTCTTCGTCTTACCGTCCGGCAGGTTGTACGGGCGCTCCAGCACGGCCACCATCACCTTCAGCGGCTTCCGCCCCGGCATGGGGACTTCGTGGACATACTCGTCCATGATGGTGTTGCCCTGCCCCACCAGGCAGCGTTCCGGGCGGTGGATCGAGTTGCGCTCACGACCGGAAAGCACGATCGAGGTGAACATCCGCTCCCCCGCCGCGTTGGTGTAGGCCGACTTCACAAACTCGGTATCCTTTGGGAGCGCGTCGTATTCCGCCCAGCTCATGGAATAGAGCTGCTCGCCGCAATCCGGGCAGATATCCGGGAATTCGAGGTCGCGGATGTAGTACTGTCCCTGCGCCGGGGTGTTTTCGTAGCACTTCTTGTTGTGACAGAAGCGCAACTCGTTGCCCACCCAGTTGTCGAGCTGGTCGGGAAGAACCGTTACCACGCCGGGCGCATCCTCCAGCTTCACATCGACCGTGAAGGCCAGCGCCAGCGTGGCCAGCACCATGAGGACAACCACGGTCAGGAAGGGTTTAAATATGCTTTTTTCCATCTCTTGAACAGCTCCCGGTAATTGACATTGAGCATTTTTGACACGGCAACCATCAGACTGATCGCCACAGTGAAAAGGACATATCCCGACCAGTCGTGGTAGAGGCCCGCCCCGAGCCGCTGACCCGAAACGATCGACACCACCGCAATCGAAATGATGCGGCCGATGTTGCCCGCCACCGCGATCGGGATGGAGAGGATGAACAGTAGCCACTTTTTCAGAAGCGTCGCTTGCGTGAAGTAGGCATAGACCGCCGTCAGTGCCGTCATGGCCAGCAGGGAACGTAGTCCCGAACAGGGTGCCTCCACGTTAAGCTGGAAGTAGGGCGAAATCAGCTGCGTGCCGACCCGCTCGCAATCCAGACCCAGACCGTTGAGGATAGCGTGCGAGATCCCCGTCGCCGCCTGCTGCAGCGGAAACGAAAGCGAGTCGAGAAAGTTGAGCGGAACGCAGAAGATCAGATAGGAGCAGGGGAAGATCAGCAGCTTGGCGACCTGCCAGCCGAAAAAGTAAAACGGGATGCCCCAGATCAGGAGGATCAGGCTCATCAGCGAAAGGCGGGTCTGCTGCATCTTCGCGCCCACCCAGTGCATGAAGAGCGCGGCGACAATGACGTATAGCCCGACGATGCAGACGCTCTTCGTCGCCGCAAAATATTCCTCGCGCTTGTACCAGACAATCCCAAGGCTCACGAAGGGGATCAAGTAGCCGTGCGAATAGTCGGCACCGAACGAAAGCTTGTCCCCCCAGCGGTTGATCATCCAGACAAACGCCGAACGGCTACTCACATTGTCCACCGTGTTTCCCAGCAGGTGGAACATCAAGAAAAGCATCCCGATAATGACCGAGATAAACCCAATGTTCATCAGCTCAGTTTTCGACAGCGCGCCCAAGCGCCACCGGTCGCTCCAAATCACCGCATTGTTTGTTTTTAAATCTTCCATGGCCGGTTCCCGCATTTACTTGAAGCCCCGCTTATACCCCCCTCGGGCGGCAAAAATCAAGAATCCTTCGCGGGGAATGAGTGCCCCGCCGAAGATATGCGGAACACCAATCTGCAACGGAAGCACGAATCCGGATCGGTAAAAATTAGAGATCCGATGGTGTCTGCCGCTTTAGACGGCACTAATACAGCCGGATGACGACCCGGTAGAATCCATTGGAAGACTCCGTGGAGAGGGGAACGGACATCGTGTCCCCGGTTCCATAGAGATCCACTTGCCCCGGCACATCGGAAAAGGGAACCATGAGATCCGGAGTGATCTGGAGGGTATAGCTCCGGTTCTGAATAGTCTGCCACTCAATATTCAACCCGCTGGAAATTTGAACCGCAAACAGGCTTTGGGCATCGGTCGGAACGGTTCCCGCGATGTATTCCGCATAGTTGTCCGCCCCATCTGCATCCACATCGGCCGAAGACGCAGCCGCGGTCGTTCCCCCGAAATAGCGCATTTCCCAAACATTGGGGAGCCCGTCCCCGTCCGTATCCACCGGGATCGACATCGTGTCGACAATAAACAAACCGGATGGCTGAATAGCCGGGCGCAGGTCGCAAACAAAGGAGCCGGACTCCTGCCGATCCACCTGCAACGTGGAGCACAAAAAGGCTTGCGACGATTGCGCGGACGAAACCCGAGTATCAACCGTGAAGACCGACCCCGCCTGCGGCGGTGCGGAGAGCGTGTCCAAGGCAAATACCCCGGACTCCGCAATATTTCCAAACGCTGGAAGCACGCAAAAAAGCCACGGGAGAAGCAACCTGAGACTCCCCGCCTTCATCCTAGTTTGCACTCCGAACCGGCCAGACATAGTGGGTGGCCCAATTAGGGGTCGTGGATTTCGACGCGTCTATGGGGGCGGTAAATATCGCCTCCTCGGCGGTCAGCGAGAAACACTCGGCAACCGGCGTAAAGCGGCCATAGTACTCAGAGAAAATATAGCGCATGTCGGCCGTCCAATAAATATCCGAGGGAACGGCAAAGGGATGCCCGGTCGGTAAATGGGGGATATGGTTGGTGTCGAGCAAGGTCTCCACCTCGGCAACGGTCGGCAGGCGCCATCCTTCGCCCAACTGGGCGCAGGCATCGCTGGCACCCCACCATGTGATGTGAAAACTATCTGGTGGGCGATTTGCATTCGGGTCAGCGTAGGCCACAGGGGTCTTCCACCACACTAGACCGGTCTGATTATCGGCAACCGATCCATCGCCGTTGTCGGTAAAGCGGGGTGCCTTGGCCGTAATGCGAACCTTTACCTGTTCCGAATAATTTTCGTCCCAGTCCACCCCGGCGTTCC
>WFRA01000069.1 GCA_015486775.1 Kiritimatiellales bacterium
ACACCAAGATCGCAAAGCCCGCAAAGAGGAGGAGGAGTTCCTTGCTTCGCGATCTTTGCGACCTTCTGTTCAAATTTGGTTCCGGCTCCGCCGGGTTGGGATCATGTTTTCCAGGGTTTGGAAAGCGGCTTGCGGGAGCTGGGGCGACCGATGCGCCGCTCCTCCCCCGCCGCCCCCTAATACCTGTTCGACTTGGGGCTGGTTGGATAGACCCGGGTGCAGGTTTTGTCCATGTAGCTGCCGACGGGGAGTTTTTTGAGGTTCTCGATGTTTTTCCAGAGCCATTTGCTCGACTCGGCGTGCTGGATGATTTTCCCGCGTTTGTCCATGACCGTTATCAGATAGCCGCCGGGTTTGATGCCCCGGCGCTGCGAGTCGAGTTCGTAGTCGATAAGCTCAACCGGATCGCCCCGAAAGGAATACGAACGCCGGGGCTGCTCCGAAGGCACGAAGGAGCTTCCCTTCCGTTCGAGCAGCTTGTAGCGGTCCCCGTCGATTTCCGCCCCGATGGCAAAGTATTCGACGTGCAGCTCATGGCTGTACTCCCCTGCGCTGACCTGCTTGAGCTTGGCGCCGAAGGTGTAGTCCAGGATGCGGATCGGCTTCAGCTCCCTGCCCGGCGGCGCTTTCACGGGTCGAAGCGTGCTGAGCCTTGAGAAATCGATGTTGAACTCGGGGGGTTCTGCCAGCTCGATGAATTCCCGATCCTCTCCCGAGAATTGATCCAGCGGGATTTTCAGTTGCCTTCCCTTGGCGGTTTTCAAAACCACCTTGTCTCCGACCATTATGACATACGAAGCCTCCAGGGTCTTGCCGCCGTTGCAGCTCCATGTCCGCAGGGCACCGGACGAGCCGGATTCCGCCGCGGTCGGGGCGGGGGGACTGGAGCCTGCTCCATCCGGAGGAGTAGCCAAAGGCTGGGGATGGGGGTCGTAGTCGCAGAAGATCGGACCGTTGGTGACGCAGGCCTCCCCGGGCACCAGGTTGCGGATAATTTCGTCGACAAGGTCCCGCGAGGGTTCCGCCGTCTTGAACATGGGTAGGATGGGGCCACCCTGCCGGTTTTTCGGATATTCCACCCCCTCCTGCTCAACCACGAGCATTGCGCTGAATTCGCCGCCGGGCACCTCGCCGATCAGGATTTCCATATCCTGGGGGACGCCGGGTTCGAGCGTAAACCAGTCGCCCACCACGGAGGGTCGGTTGCCCAAATAGTACCGCAGGGAGGCGGGGTCGGTGTTCTGCCAGTTGCAATAGGGGCGCTCCCCCCGGTCGTCCACCGAGCCGTCGAGCACAAGGGTTCCGTTGACCCGGACTAGCAGGAGATCGTCTCCCCGCCCCCAGAACCGGAAGCGCCCGCCGTCGCGGTGGACGATCTGCCCCTTGTAGAGCACCAGCCAGTTGTAGCCCCCCGTATCGGGCTCGCCGAAAAAATCCGGCGCGAGATAGGAGAGCATGGGGGGGATCATGATCGATGTGGCGTAGAGCTTCTTCGGCGAGCGGTAGTAGCGCGAAAGGACGGAGGACTTCCAGCCGCTCCGGATGAATTTCGAGACGACGGTCTTGAACTGGTCGTTGCCCATGGGAATGCCGCGCCCCTGGCGATCGCGCTTGAGATCATAGAAAGTTCCTTCCAAATCGTTGCCGATCGACTGCCCGCTGCCAAACACGCTGACCTCCCCGAGATCGGGCATCAGGTCGAACCCGCCGATCCCGCCGCCGAGCCCCTCGGCCATGCCGGACATTTCCGGAAGCTGGATGTCGGGCATGCTGGTTCGGTTGACCTTGGTCACAATGCGGGTAGTCGGTTTAGGCTTGGCGGTTTTCTTCACCCGCACCTTCGGCTTCCTGAGCTTCATCTTCGGGCGCTCCACCGGCTTGGGCGGCGCGAACTCCACCTCCTTCTGCTTCACTACCGTGAAGACCACCAGAGTCCCGGCCAGCAAAAACAGCCCGACGTGGATCGCGATGCTCAGCAGCACCGCGCTGGACATCCCTTTCCTCCATTTTTTATAGAACAGCTGTTTCACACAAATCTCCAATATACATCCAACTCCATGAGACTTGATCGAATTTAGTTTGGCTCGATGATCAGTTTCAGGAACTGCGAGGCTTCAACATCTGTCGAGACCCGATTGGTAACAATATCGAATTTGGTGTCCAATACACTAGTGCCTACAACCTCATAGTTGGCATTTGTCCACACACCATCGGCCAGATTGGTGTTTTGCTCAAGATGGTAGGTAAGCCCAATATGATCGGCATCAGTACGCTTTGCATGGACAAATTCGAACCAGTTGGTTCCCCCGGATTTAATGATTCCATAGGTTGGAACATGACCAACATCAAACGAATTGGTTGGATCTCCTCCGAGCCCCCATTCATACAGGTTGTTCAAACTGTCGGCATCGGGATTGTCCTCCATGTTCGTTTCCGAACCCACGCTATACTTGCTAATCCAGGCCATATAGATGGCCTCTATATTGTCCTGCGTGGAAACAACAATGCCCGGCATCTTCGCCAGAGGCAGATTTCCCGCTTCATTCAGCAGGCTTGCGTGTAGCGACCACTTCGACCCCCAATGGTTCATGCTCTTGATCAGAATGGAATTCCAACCGGGCTGGAGGGCAATCTCCACCGTCTCTTCTTCAAGCAAAAGACCTGTTGCTATTTCATCACGGAATATTTCCATTCCGTTAAGCCACCCGACACCCGTCTGGCTCGTGCTATAGACCAGCTGGGCATTCAAGGCCTTCGGACAGTACACAAAACTTTGGCAATAGGCGGCGACTTCATTTGTGTCAACCAGGATATTTGACAATGAAACAAATGGTGCCGGATCAATAAGTGTCGGCAGGCTTTGCCAAGCTACAGTTCCATCTTTGCCGGGCCAGTTCAGATCTGGAGAGGAATCCGTTTCCGGGCCATAGTCCGTCTCTATGCCCCTGCAGTCATCATCATCAAACGGACCAATGACCATCCAGCTTCGGATCGCCGCACCATTCAGGAG
>WFRA01000070.1 GCA_015486775.1 Kiritimatiellales bacterium
ATCCCTGGCACCTGAGCAAAGAGGAGTTCCGCGAGCTGGACATGCTTCCCCCGGAGGTGGGCTTTTCGGTGAAGGACAATGTCGGGGTTAGCATTCCTGCTGGATCGACCTCCGTGGTTTTGCCGGATGCCACCATCGTTACCGAAGAGACGGGACCGGTTTTCCGGGAGGTTCGCGATTTGGCGGAAAAGACCGGCCGAAAGGTCTGCATGGCGCAGTACCAGGATTTTTCAGAAGACCTCGATCCGGTCGTTGCCGTTCCCCATCCCCTCATGACCTTCCGGAAGCTGGAAAAACTGCGGGAGGCCTCCCCTGAATTTTCCTCCCTGAACTGGGGAGTGATCTCCCCCGATGTGGCGATGGTGAATGTCAACCAGAACGTGATCCGCGAGTCTACCTGGGGCGGGTCGGACTTCGAGGAATTGCTCCCTCGGCTTATGCCCGCCGGGTTCACGGAAAAGCAGACCGCCTTGGTGTACGAAGCGTGGCGGTGCGTCGACGAGGCGCTGCAAGGCTGGCCGCAATTCTGGGGGCTGCGCCTCCAGGACAGCGGGATGCGACTGCGCTGGCTGACCAAGCCCTTTGGGATGGAGGTGCCGGATTTTGAATTTTGGCTCGACCGCCAGATCTACCGCGATGCAACTCCCGATCCGCTATCGGCCTTTATGGATCTTTCGCCGAGCCAGGCGCTGGAGGTTTCGGAAGCGTATGCCGGGATGGTGGAAAAGATTTCCCAAGCCGGCAAGCGGTTGCGGGAAGCGGAGTCCGGTTGGCTCGACGAGCAGGTCAATTCCCTCCGGACCTTGGAACTTTTCTGGACAACCTACCGCAACCTGCTGGGCTTCTGGGGGCACCGGCTCTCCGGAACCCCGGAGGCCGCCGCCGGTTTTGCGCGGGCAGAAATACGGAATGTCGAAGCAACCATCGACCACCTTGCCGCCCATCCGGAAACCGTTGTTGTCGCGGGCAAGGGCGCGTGGGGGCAGTGCTTCGGACCGGATCTCCTCGACGAATTCCGCCAAAAACTCCGTGCGATGGAAAACATTCATATTGCAAATATGCTCTAGAACCCCTTTTCTTCATTCCACTGGTTTCCGCACGCAACAGGGCGACGACCCAAACCCGCAAGGAGCAGTTCCATGGCAAAAACGATGCCGGACTACATCAAGAACCGTTTTGACATCGACGATCTGACAAGTTCCCTCGGCCTGCTGCGCGTCATAGATGAACGGGGGCAGATTTCCCAGGCCGAGGCCGCGGAGGCCGTCGGGCTCTCCTTTGGAACCTGCAACCTGCATTTCCGGAAACTGGAGCATGTCGGCCTGATCCGGCGGATCAAAAACATCAGCAAGGGACGGGGCCGGTCGACCGGCATCTGGGAGCTGGACCGCGAAGGGAATTTTTGCCTGCTCCTGCTTTTCGACGTGCCCTTTCTCTACGCCTCCCTGGTCGATTTTGGCGGCAAGGTTGTGTTGGAGCAGCGCGAAGAGCTTTCCGGCATTGCGGAGAGTGCGGCGCTCGAAGGCCGGATCGGCGACTTCATGGAGACCGCTCTGGGTCGCGCGGGGGAGGGCGGCGGCCGCATCCGGCAGGTGTTTGTGGGCATGCCGGGCAGCGTTTGCCCCCACCGCGGCATTGTGATCAACTCCGCGCTTTTTCCCGTGCTCGACGGCATGAATTTCAAGGCGTTGATGCAGCAGCGCTACGGGCTGCCCTGCCATTCGCTCGGGCTGGGTTTCTACCACGGGGAGATCCGCTATCTGCCGCCGGGCACCCGGGCGTTCGTCCTCGAGTGGAACCTCGGGGTGCGCGCGGTCGCCGGGGTGGGGGAACGTGTGATCTCCCACGTCAACCAGGAATCCCTGCTCTCCGAAATCGGGCATATCGTGATCGAGCGGAACGGGAAGCCGTGCCACTGCGGCAAGAAGGGCTGCCTGGAGGCCTATGCAAGCGGGTGGGCGATGATCGAAGCACTGGGGGACGAAAACGTCCAGAGTCTGGAAGCCTTCTGCGAGGCAGTCCTCGGCGGGAATTCCCGGGCACTGGAAATTGCCGGCGATGCGGCCTATCTGCTCGGGAAAAAACTGACGTGGCCCCTGCAGACGATGCAGAGCAAGCGGCTGGTCGTCAGCGGGCCGCTCTCGAAGATCTTCCCGCTGGTGCGCGAGCGGTTTGTCGAGGGGCTCAGGCTCATCTTCACCGATGCCGAGATTGCGGAACTCAATCCGGTTTCGAGCAGCGACCCCTTCGCCGCCATGCAGTACGGTGCCTACCGCTGCGCCCGCCGCCAGTTCTTCTTCCCCGACGAGTAGCCCCCCATCCCGTCCGTTTGAAGGGAATTTGTCGAGATACGATACGGTATTGGATCAGGCATGCGATGCAAAAACAACCATGCGGCAGGAGTGCCGCAAAAAAATGATTTTTTCGCTTTACTATGAGCAGAGATAATAATACGTTGCCCCCATGTCGGAAAAAGGCTGGCGCAAGATCAGGGGAAGTTGGCATCTCCCCTCCATGCGCCAGAGAGTGGAAAAACAAGCAGAAGGAGAAAAAATGAGGAACATGAAAAACAAGCTGGGTTTCATTGCCCTAGCGGGTGTGTTTGCGGCGGTCTCCGCTCAGGCATCGATTAGTGCCTACAACGAGACGTTCGGCACCAACAACTCCACAAACGGCTGGTATCTCTTCACGGGCACCACAACGGGGCAGACCATAAGCCGGTTGAACGGCGCGGGGCCGCGCTACGACTGGGCCGACAACGACGACGGTGCGGTGCAGAGCGCGCTGAGCACGGGCGACACCCTGCCTGCGGGCGGAACCATTACGGGGGACGGAAACCTGGCGGATGGCGGCTTGCAGTGGAATGTGGGAGATTCAAGCAGAGGGAATGAGCGCATTGCCTACAATCTGGGCGGAACGGTCGAGAATGGCGAGGAACTCACCTTCACCTTCAACCTATACAACCATGTTGACTACTACAACGAGGTCACGGGCTATTTCTACGACCTGACGGCCGGGAGCCAGCTGAATGCCGATTCGTGGGTCATCACGAAATCCCCGGTTTCCGACGCAACCTATACGCCGGTGGACAAGGTGGTGACCTACACCGGGACGGCGGACACGGCCGGGCACCAGTTGGCGATCGTCTTCCGCGAGTGGCACAACAGCACCCATCGTGTGGCCTATTTCGACAACATTAGCGTAAGTTCCTCCATCCCGGAACCGGCCACGCTGGGCATGGTCGGGCTGTTCGGGGCGACGATTGTTTTCGTGCGCAGACGTTTGATGATCTAGCCCCGCAAGCGCGGTTGGCCTGTATGTAAATTGGAAATGGTGCCGGAGCAATCCGGTGCCATTTTAGTCACCGGGAGAAGGCGATGAAAATAAAAACTGGAATGGCATCCCTAGCGGGACTGTTTGCCGTAGTGTCCGCCCATGCGGCAATTGTTGCGACAACCAACACCTTTAGCAGTAGTTCGTCGATAAGCGGCTGGTATAATTTTATGATACCGAGCAAGGCTACCGCTTCGGCCACCATCGGCTATCTGAACGGTTCGGGGCCGCGCAAGGACTATTGGAATGGCGA
>WFRA01000071.1 GCA_015486775.1 Kiritimatiellales bacterium
CAATAGCCCCCATTCCCCACTCCGAAAGAAAGGTACTCACATAGCCCAATAGCCCCGTAAAACCAATCGAAGCAACTGCAACCCGCTTAGGCACCATATTTGCCGCCAAAACAGCAATCAAACCCAGAGGCCCAGCCATGAACCCAACCCCGCACAACAACAATCCATAGGTCCAAACCGACCCTCCCGTCAGCTTCCAGAAAAGGAAGATAAAGAGCGTACAAAAAGCCATAGAAATCGCAAACAGCCGGCCACCATATCCCTTAAAAACTTTACTCAATAACGCTACACTAACCAACATTCCGATACCACCAGCCAGTTCATATCCACCCACGACACCGGCAGCCCCCACTAAATCAATGCCCTTTTGCTCCGTTAAAAAACTTGTTCCCCAATTTGATACAGTACCTCGAACCGAATAAACAAAAAAGTTGGCCCAGCTCAAAATCCAAATAGTTGGATTCAAGAAAATGTATTTTACAACATCCTCACGATAGGAGGGGGCATTCCCTTGTGCCTCCTGAATATCTCCAATATCAGGCTCTTCTCCACAATACTCTTCCACAGGAGGCAATCCTATCGAAACAGGGCGATCCCGCAAACGCTTCCAAACAAACAAAGCAACTACAGAACAGATGATAGCCGAACTAACAAAACAGGAGCGCCAACCAAATCTAGCAATCAGAAAACCATTCAAAAACATACCAAAAGAAGCACCAATCGAGGTCGCTATACCAAATATCGTAAATTTCCACCAGCGCTCTCTTGGGGAAAACCAAGTCACTAAAATCCGGTAAGAAGAAGCCCTCCCCATTCCCTGGAACCAACTGTTTAATAGCCACAAAACAATAAAAGCAATAATACCACTACTCAGCCCAAAAAACACATTAATCACTACCAAGGCAAGCAAACCAAAAGTCATGAAAACTCGAGGATTCGTTCGATCTGCCACAAATCCATTCACAAACATTGAAACTCCAGAAGCCAGACCTATAGCCGTTAAAATAAAACCCAAATGTGATTTGGGAATATTAAACTCGTGTTCAATAGCCGGCATCGCAACCGCTAAACTTTTACGGATAAAGCCGTAGCCAACAAAACCGATTATAATGGCGTACATAGAGCGAGACCGCCAATATTTATACTTTTTGCGCATCTCTGCATCATCTGTAATGCGAGGTTGCACCGGTGCGGGTTTCAAGAAATCAAACATACCCATAATTCTACTCCTTACTACTGCACAACAGCTTTGCGTGTTTTTATTTGGAAATATTTGTCCAGAAAAAGGGGTTACTTCAGTCCCGTTTTTTCCTCTCATCTCTTTCCTTTCTACTCCTTGCCCATGGCATCCATGGGTATCAGAGTCCTCTTTGCTTTCAAGTACATCATACTCAATTACTAGATTACAACAGGATCGACCCTTTTGACTTTTTCCCTCTTAAAATTTTGAGGTTTTCCGCGGGACAGAACTTGCGATAATTCAAATCAGTTTTTCAATGTGGCAAGAAGTCTACTTTCTTTATTTCAGAGCGTCAAATCGTTTTGGAACTGTTTTTTCCATTGCCCGGATTAGCGTTAAAAGCTTTCCTTTGCGCTGGAGGAACCCTAGAGTCCGGAGCGTGTTGATTGATGCGGGGGGGGGCTGGAATTCCACCACAAGGCACACATTTTGCTTATACAGATAGTGGAAATGTTGGATTATGGATTTTGTCGTTAAATATATCATGGTTTTCCTGATCGGCCTGCTCGCAACCTGGATACTGGTTCCATGGGTGAAGCGGATCGCGCCGTATCTGGGGTTGGTCGACGAGCCGTCGCCCCGCCGCATCCACCAGACTCCCGTGCCCCGCTGCGGAGGGATCGCCGTCTTCATTGCAACGCATCTGGCGCTACTGTTTTTTTTCCTGAGTCCATGGAAGCATGTCGCGGGATCGATCCATCTGCAGGAGTGGGGCTTCCTTTTTGCTGGCTCGCTGATTCTTTTGCTGGTGGGGCTTTTCGACGACCGTTTCGAGATGCGCGCCTGGTTCAAGTTGCTGGGCCAACTCGGGGTGGCGTTGCTGATGTTTTTCGGCGGCTTTTCGTTTGGTGCCCTGCTGAATATCCAGCTGCCATGGATCTTGAACTTGGGGGCAACACTTTTCTGGTTCGTGCTACTCATCAACGCCTTCAACCTGATCGACGGAATGGATGGTGCCTGCGCGGGGCTGGGGCTGATCGCCAGTGCGGGGCTGGCCGGGATGCTGGTGTTCCTGCACCAGCCGTCCGATGCCTTGGTGCTGGTGGCGCTGGCGGGTGCCTGCCTCGGCTTCCTGCGCTACAACTTCAACCCCGCTTCGGTCTTCCTGGGGGACTGCGGCAGCATGTTCATTGGCTTCATGCTCGCGGCGGTCTCGCTCAAGGCGAATGTGAAGCAGTCGATGCTGGTGGCCTTGCTGGTGCCGCTGCTGGCCGTGGGGGTGCCGGTCTTCGACGTCATCATGGCGGTATGGCGGCGGATGGCCCGCAAGACGGTTTCCATCCTTCGGAAAGACAAGCTCGCCTGCAAGGTTTTCGGCCCCGACCTCGACCATATCCACCACAAGCTCATGCGCAGCGGAATGACGCAGCGGCGGGCCGCGATGTCCCTCTACGGCGCCGCGATATTCGTCTGCCTGCTGGCCGTGGGCGCAACGGCCATGAGCTCCAACCGCACGGCGCTGCTGATGATCGGGATGGTGGTGGTGTTGCATGTGGTGGTTCGCCAGCTGGCCCAGATCGAACTATGGACCACGACGCAGGTGGTTCTCCAGGGGGTTCGCCGCCCCCGCAACGTGGTGGGGGTGCTCGTGGCCTGCGGCTGGGACGTGGCCTGTCTGGCGCTGACCACCCTGTTTGTCTTCTGCGTCGTGCTACCGTGCCCCGTCACCCCGGTGTTCATGGCCACCTGCGTCCTGATTCCCTTTGCAACGCTCTATTTCTACGGGGTCTACAAGGCGGTCTGGTCCCGCTCGCGCATTTCGCAGATCCTAGTGCTGGCGCTCGAGCTGGCGGCCGGCGAGGTGCTGGCCTTCGTGGCGCTGCTGTGGGTCGCGGACCTCGCGCCCCTGGAGCTGCTCGGCGCCTTGTCGCTGCATTTCGCCTGCGCGGCCATCGGCATCGTGGGCGGCCGCGCCTCGCTCCGGCTCGTCCGCGACCTGAGCGCCTGGCTACGCTGCCTGATCGGCTCCAACTACGATTCCACCACCCTGCTACTCGGTGCCGGCGAAAACGCCATCCTCTACCTGCGCCAAACCACCTTTGAAGACCAGCAGCAGGCATCTCGGCGGGTGGTCGGGCTGATCGACGACAATCCGGCGCTCCACCAAAAAGTGGTCTACGGCTACCCCGTCCTGGGAACGTTCAGCCAGCTGGAGGAGATCGTCGACCACTACGGAATCAACGAAATCATCTTCACCCACCACTACAGCGACGAGATCCGCGCGGGGGTTTTCGCGTTGAGGAAAAAGTATGAACTGATGATCCGCGAATTTGTCTTTGTCCTGCGCGACCTCGACAACGAAGGGGTCTGCAAGGGCATGGTCAAGCGCCATTCCGTCTACGAACTCGACTGCCAGGAGTGCCTCTGCAACCGGGACGGCCATGCATGCGCCTCCGATGACAGTTGCGGATCGGGGCGCGGGAACAAGGCGGAAGAGCGACCCGTCCCCGAGCTCGCCTAGCGCCCGCTGACCAAAAAAACCGGCTGCGTCCGCCGCTCTCGCCCCCCGGGTTCCGGCATCCCAAGTTTCCCCCTTTTACCGCTTGCCATTCAGCCGCCGATTCGTACACTACGCTCTTCTTTTGGTCGATCGGGGCGTGGCTCAGCCTGGTAGAGCGCTACGTTCGGGACGTAGAAGTCGCTGGTTCGAATCCAGTCGCCCCGACCATTTTTTGCCCCTGCAGATTCCCCGGACGGCCTCCCGCCGAACGGCCATAGGAACGAGGGATGCGATGAAAAAATTCATGGATTCGGATTTTCTGCTGCAGACGGAAACGGCCAAAAGGCTCTATCGCGAACATGCCGCGAAAATGCCGATCTTCGACTACCACTGCCACCTCTCCGCGCAGGAGTTCGCGGAGGACAAACGCTACGACAACCTCGGCGAATGCTGGCTGGGCGGCGACCACTACAAGTGGCGGGCGATGCGCACCAACGGGGTCGACGAAAAATACTGCACCGGCGATGCCCCCTGGCACGAAAAGTTCCAGAAGTGGGCGGAGACCGTGCCGCAAACCCTGCGCAATCCGCTCTACCAC
>WFRA01000072.1 GCA_015486775.1 Kiritimatiellales bacterium
AGCGTCAGATGTGTATAAGAGACAGGTTGTCCTGTCCCCCAACATTTCCGGCCGAGTAGGCCGGGGTCTCGAAATCAACCCGCTCGCCATGGCTGGAAAAAGCCGACAGCAACAGGGCGGATACCACGGCTTTCAATCTATTGTGTTTCATCTTTTTTCCTAATTGCCAACGTGGCCGGTCGAAAGAACCGGCCACGCTTAATGTCCTATGGGACGGGCTACGGAGCAAGCTCGACATCCAGCTTGTAGAACCCTTTCGAACCGGCGCTATTCACCATGTCGGTGTAGGAACCGCCCGAAATGTTGTCCTGAAGCAACGAGAAGCCAAGCATCAGGTTCGGTGCCCAATAGACCGAGTATTCGCGCCCAGAGGTTCGATTCCACTGGAGGACGAAATCGCCTGCATCCTCGCTAATATCTGTGATACCGAAGAAGGCTCTGGAATCGATTGGAACAAATCCGGCAATGTAGGCTTCAAGTGCGGTATTGATACCGTTGGCAACGATGTCATTCGATGTAACATTATCCGTGATGTGGCCATAATAATCCAGTTCCCAGAAGTTCGGGAGACCATCGCCGTCGCTATCCGCCAAGGGAATTGGGCCGTACAGAAAGACGTCGTCCACCCACAACGTGCTGGTTTGGGCTTCGAAACGAAGCGTTGCCTGGGCTACGGCAAAGTCGGCCAGCGTTTTCGCATGCTCGAAGCCGATCGTGGCTAGACTGGCCGAGGTGGAATCCGTCAGGTTGTCGATCGTAATGTCGTAGGTCTGTGTGGCAAAGTCAATCTCGGTTTTGACCCGGTAGACCTTGTTGGAATCGAATTCGCTCCAGACGTTGACATAGCTACCCGTGCCGCCGTCATAGACCCCGATACCGTTGGCCGAATCGAAGTCGATATGGACAATCGCATTGGTATCGCTGCCGCCCGCACCCAACCGCATCTGCCCCGTCATGGCGGCGGTGCGACCCACCTTGAATATGCAGGTCGTGTTGGTGTCCAGCATGCTTCCGACCGAGTTCCGATAGACGGAGGCACCGGAGGGAACGCCCAGTTCCTGGTCGCCCGAGCCGAGTATCGAGGGCGAGTTGGAATAGACGTACGCTTGGCCGCTGAAGACCACCCAGTCGTCCTGGCCTCCAACATCGGTAAAGGAGGTAGTGGCTTCGGTATAGAAGACAGGCTCTTCAAAATCGTCTAGCTGACCGTTCAGCTCAATATCATCTATCCATAGCGTATCATATGAAGGAGTGAACCATAGCGTAGCATTATTCGTAAATTCATCGGCCGCAATTGCGTTTTCAAAGGCAAGACCTGCCAAGGAGCCGGATGTCCCATCCGTCAAATTACTGACGACAATATCATACTCAGACGCGACAAAATCGACATCCACTGAAACTTCGTAGACATCGTTGGCATCGAATTCGTCCCAGACATTGGTAAAGGTACTCCCATCATACGCATAGAACCCGCCCCCAAATCCGTGGTACAGATGAACAATCGAATTACCGCCACCAGTCCCTTTACCCAAGTATATATTTGCATTTACATCGCCCGTGCGCCCCACCTTATACTTCAGGGTGTGGTTATCGACAAAGTTGGCGCCGCTAAAGTGCTTGTAGACATAGGAATCCTTGCGGACACCTAATTCTTGATCACCCGATTGAAGGACTGACGGGGTGTTGGAAACGACATTCCCCTCGCCGGAGTAGACCTTCCATCCCTTCTGGCCGGCGACAGAGGAAGAGGTCACGGTGGCAACGTACACCGGCTCTTCGAAATCAACCTGGACGCTCGATTCCACAGTGATATTGTCATACCCAGAACGAAAAGAACCATTTCCACCCAGAAGAACACTCGTTGAAGTCTGGGCTTCGGCCAGGGTCTTGGCGGTGTAGAAATCAACATTCGATCCGGTCTGGGTTCCGAGCGAACCGGTCAGGTCTTCAAGCGTAACGGAAATGATTTTTTGCTGGGAAAAATCCAGAACTGCCGTGAAACGATAATTTTCGCCGCGAATATAATCAAACGCAACAGAACCTCCTGCTCCAGAATTCACAACCAAGTTGTGGTCATTCACTCCGGCAGCCTCGTCGCTACCATCAATCCAGAGCCACATCACGGCATCAATGTTTTCTCCGTTCGCGGGATCAACGCCACCTACCGTCAGGGCAAATTCGCCAATTTGAGCATTATAGCTCGTCAACAGGAAAGAAGCAGTCGTGACATTTGCCATGTCGCCGGTAACATCCTTATAGGCTTTACCGGAATCAAGCCACAGCACGTTTCCGCGTCCGCCGACATCAAGGGTATTGAAGGTTCTCGCGCCATAGGTCTCAACCCAGCCGTTTATTCCGTTGATGTGTCCGCCATGCACGTGTCCGGGCTCGTCAAACGTGATCGTTATCGCCTGCGCCGAAGCTGCTACAAGAGCCGCGATCAACATAATACTAATCTTCTTCATTCTACCTCTCCTTTGTGTTTGCATGCGTTCATTCTTGGGTTGCGACGGTTTCCGCGCACTTTTTCCATCCTTCAGCGGCAGTCCGCAACCGCAAACCCAACCCATTCATATGATTGTCCGTTGATAACGGGCTAATACGTTTTTGTCAAGGGGATTTGATCACAGATTGAACGGCTCTTCATCCAGATCTCCACCTGTTTTCTAAAAACCCACAACCTGTAGCGGCGAGGGCATGCTACTTCTACTGCCTTTCCTCAAGAACGACGGTGTCGTTGTACAACCGGCGTTCAAACCCCGATACATGGCCGTTTTTTCCAGTGATTGGAAAAACATAAGCCATGTCCATGCGGGCTTCCCATCGCCCTTCCGCATCTTTTGCCACATTGACTTCAAGGTGTCCATAGTGCTTGCCTCCATCGATCAGGACACCGTCCGGACTACGGATTTCGGGCGCATCCCGATGCGCGAGAAACGTCCGGCATGCGTTGCTCGCCCCGACAACGGAACCGCGCAGACCGTCGCCACCCACCCCCACGTCGAGGATGTGCAGCACATGGTCGACAGGCTCGCCGTTCTCCAACCGTTCCAAACCTTGGACAACCGAATGTTCATACATCTCGTCGTGTCCGCACAGCAACGCGTCAACCCCGTATTTCATGAAAAGCGGGGTGAGCGCGCGCAGGGGGCGGCCCGACTGCCAGTCCCTGCCGTCGCCGGTGCCCAAGGGCAGGCCGTGGGGGCCGGAGGAGTACGGGCACTGGTGGAACATGACAAAGGTAAAGACACGCTCCCTCTGCGCCGCCGCCAACGCCTTTTCCAGCCAGATATATTGCGCGGAACCCGGATTCCAGTCGGGAGCGTTGCCGTAGTCGGACACACCCGCCATCCCCCGGTTGGTATCCAGGACAACAAACCCGACCGGCCCAAAGGAGAAGGCATAATACCGCTCGCGGCAGGACTTGTCCGCCGCGCCGTTTCCGGGGAGGTCGAAGTAGGTTTTGTACTTTTCGATCGCGCGTTCCGAATAGAACGTAGCCGGCCGCCCCGGCTCGACCCCGCCAAAGTATTCATGGTTTCCAAGGGCTGGAAAAATAGGAACCGACGATGCAAGCACGGCGTTCTGGCGCCAAAACTCGTCCCAGTCGCGCTGCTCGCCCCCCGCCGCCACCAGATCCCCCGCAATGACCACGAAGTCCGGTTTGCGCCGGACGATAGTCTTGAGGTTTTCGCGGTAGCCTTCGGTCTGGTCGACCAGGTAGGGCCGCGGCCTCCCTGGTGCCGCCGGGTCGTCCCATTGCGTAAACTTTCCGGTCGACTCCGGCTCGGTCTCGCAGTCGCCATAGACGATGAAGCGTAGCGGGCGATCCTTTCCGCCTTGCGTGCGGAATTGGCCGACCGCCTTTTCGCCATCCTGGAAAACCGCGTACCCATAGGATGTGTCCGGCGCAAGTCCGACCAGCCGCACTTCGTGGTGAAAGGGCAATGCCCCGGAGACGACGGGCACGGACTCGGCCTCGCGAACCTGTCCGGCACCAGCTGCATCCTTCCTCCGCAGCACGATCTTCCCCGCGCCGGGATCGTCGCTGAACCAAGATACCGTTATGGCGTTTTGCGACGGATTCTGGATGTACGGTGCCACCCGGAATCCACCCAGAGCGGTTCCGGCCAGAAACAAAATCGACAGCCCAACCTTGCCTACCCCTATGGAACGCCCGCCTTTCAAAAGCTACCTCCAAACCTTGAACCGATAGAATCCCTCGGCACCGGTCATTCCGGGATCGGAGAAGTCGTTGGTCACCGGAGTAGGAGGCAGATTGGTGGAGACGGGAATCCAGTCCGTTCCCGCAACGAGATTGGTTCGCCGCTCCAGAACCTGCGTGGCCTGCATGCCGCCTTGCCAGTAGACTTTCGTTCCGGCTACGCCGGTTTCGATGGAGGTGATTTGCAGCGCGGAAGCGCCGTTGGTTGGATCGGTGTCGCTAGTCCATTCCTGCCAGGTCAATATGCCGTCAAAGTCGATATCCTGAACATCGTTGGATTCAGCTAGGCCATAGGACTCGAGCCACCATATGGGCGTCCCTTGGGCGGTCTGGCTGTTGTTGGTATCCCAAAGCCAGGTAATCGCCAGGTCGTTGGTCAGGGAAATCTGCACGTTTGTGCCGCTACCGCTCGCCGGGGCGTGGCCGACCATATCCCAGCCGCTGCAGACAAACTGGTTGGTTCCCTGTTCGAGGGTCGAGTTGGTGAGCGACAAAGAAACGCTGTCGCCATAGGTATAGCTGTGGGTTCCAACCTCTGGATCGGCCTGTCCATGGGCGGAAGCAACCATCACGTCGCGAGCCAGCGGGTTATTAGTCGTCATAACCAGATCGTCCATGGCCACACTGGCTCCGTCCGGGTCGTACACGAACCGCTGAAGCCGATCCGGCTCGGATGCCATGGCGAACCAGCTTCCGCCTGCGGTCCCCGAGCCATCGTTGGCGGTCCAGGCCATGGGGCTGGATAGCAGGATTCCATTTACCCGAATCTGGAAATAGCGGACGTGGTTTACGGGGTCGTCGGTCTGGTAGTCCACTATGTAGGTCAACCGAACCCATTCCCCGGCGGGGATGGTCACGTTGTCCACCACGGCCCAGCGGTTTGTTCCGCCCGCCAGATCATAGTGCCAAACGGCGGGATGGTCGTCCGAATTGAAGCCGACCGCGACCTGCGTTCCCGCTGGAATCGCCGAGGGAGCCGGGAGCTTCCCATGGTTGGGTAACGACATGTAGTCCGTCCACACAATTTGGTTGGCACCCATGTCGAATTGGTTGGTTACCGACTGCTTTACCTCCAGCACCTTGGCATGGCTGGCGGAATCCACCGGATAGCCGCAAGGCTCGCCGTAGTCCCCGATCGACGAGGTATCCGTACTGACCACCGCGTCATCCAAGCTTGCCGCAACCCAGCCGTTGCTTCCCGGCATTTGGAAACCGGCATCGTAGGATTCGAAGGTTTCGGCATAATCCATCGTGTTGCTCGTATTCGGAACCTGCGTCCAGTTCCAGGCCAGTTGCACATCGTTGGAAAGGGTTAAAATTGCGGTGGTGCCCGATCCGCTGGAGGGGGTATGCCCCGTGGCAGTCCACCCCGTAAATTCGTAGCGAATGCCGTTTTGCAGAAACGGCGAACTTCCGGAGAAGGTGTTTGTGACGGTGGTGCCCGTTGGATATCGATAGGGACTTCCATCCGGGCTGGCCGTTCCGTAGTCCGGGGTATCGACGGTGAGCGTCCGGGTGCTCAATCCGGTCATCTTCAGCGCATAGAGTCCGTTGTTCGGCGTGTCGTCGCCATCGGAGATCATGATCAGGCTCAGCGCATCGCCATTCAAGCGCGGCCCCAGACAGAGACCCTCGAAGTTGTAGTCGGAGCCGAAGCTACCGTACCAAAGCTGGGTTTTGGTGACGCGAGTGTAGGTTGCCCCGTTAAGTTCCGCGATCGAAGAAACATCCGTGGCTCCCGAAAAATCCACCTGGAAAATATGATTCTGAAGCGCGAGCGCACTGCCGTTGAGCCGCCGCTCCAGCACCAAGAGCGTGCCATCGGGCAGCACGCACAGGTCGGAAACGCCGCTTCGCTCGGAAGAGGTAAAACTACTATCTCCCACATAGTCTTCGGTCTTGTAGGCCCACTGCCCATCCGCCGTCCAATGGTCGGAAAGGTTGCTCCGCGTAAACCGCGTCAGACGAACAACCGTGCCGTCGTTTGCCGTCGAGAGCGGGCCGTCGTCGGCAATAATCCTGTGGTTTTCATTGGTGTCGCTGGCGGGGTTGTAGAGCGCCTCTTCATTGCTCGTCCACATTTCCAGTCCGTCGCCCCGGATCGTCATCGACTCTAGGCTATAGTTTTCCCGGTAGCCCTGCAAAATCTGCGGCACATCCACGCGGTAGTGGAAATTGCTCGAAGTGGAATATTCATTGATAATCGCCCAGCTTTCGTTGCAAATAAGCAAACTGTCGTTCGCCGCATTGTAGGCAACCCCCTCGAAATCCGCATTCCATTCATCGTTAAATACGATGCCTGGGGAAAAGAAGGCGGAGCTGATCGCCCCGCTGGATGGATCCACGCCAATCGTCGCCGCCTGGACGATCCCGTCCGAATCGTCGACCGCATAGAACTGCGTGCCGCCGGCATAGCAGATACCGCTCAGCCCATCGTTGCCCCCAGAGGCAGCATGGGTACCAACACCAGAAATGGAGATCGTCGCGCCGACCGGCAAGCAGGCCAGCAACAGACCGATTCCCGCCACGAGCCAATATGTTTTGCTTTTCTTTTTCATGATCCCATTCCTCTTTTCCGTTGCTTCCTTTTTTAATCAAACCGATGCGGCACATCAGGACTCGGCCAGGGTTTCAACCTCGACCGCTTCCCCGGAAACCACTCCGCCGCCCGTGCGGGCCTGGATAACCAAGTCCATCAGATCCCGCCGGGCGGAATACGGCATCTTGAAGCTATTTCTTGCAACCGACTCGATCGCATCGAAAATTATGTTGGCCTGCTCCTGACGCCCCAGTTTAATATTTGCCAAGGCTTGGAAATATCTCTTCCGCCAAGCCGCATACCAATAGGCCGGCTCCCAAGCAATCGGGTTTTCGATGGACACCGCCCTTTGCCAAAACTCGGTCGCCTGCTCCGCTTGACCAAGCATTTCATGGCAACAACCAACGTGGTAGTAGACATCCACTTCCTTGCCCGGCTGGTGAAAACTGGTGTACCCGATGTTTTCTGGAACCTCGGTTCCCTTCAGCAAAACCTCTATCGCCTCTCCGTACCGACCCCGCTCCATGAGTTCAAGCCCTTGCTGAACATGGCGCTTGCCCCAGATATGATGGGGGCCGAGCAACTGCCAGTTTTCGTGGTAGTCGCAGTTCCGGCAAAACTCGTCGAATTCAGTGTATTGCTTCCGGGCAAGATAGGCCGTCAACAAGGCGTGCGCCAAAACACAGGACTGCTGGATCATCTCCGGCGATTTTTTCAGGAAACGGATAGCTTCAGCAGGTCGGCCAAGCTGGTTCAAAAGGGTGCCGACCTGAATCTTGGCATAGTAGTCGCCCGGATCAAGTTTGGTCGCCTTTTTAAAATAGCTTAAAGCGATCTCCTTATCCTTCTCCACGTTTTGCGCATAATAGCCCTTCGATGAATAGAGCAGATAACATTTTTCACCGAGCTTTTCCGCTTGGTCCCACAAGGCGATGGCCTCGTCGCCACAATCCCGGGCCATCTTAAGGTTGCCCAGATGGTAGTATGGGCGGGAATTCTTGGGAAGCGTATCAATCGCCCATTGAAGCACGTCGATCATTTCGAGCCGCCATGCGTGGTGACCCACCGGGTCGGCCTGACATGCAGTTTCCAGCGTCTTCACTGCCCGATCCGCCTTGCCCAATGCATTTTCCAGCCAGGCCTTGTAGAACAGGGACAAGGGACCGGGTTTGCGGAGCACGCCCAACGCGGCCAGCGCATCCTTGTACAGCCCGGCATTGCCATAGTCGAACGCCGCCTCGAGGATTGGAGGCTCATAGCCGTCAACCTGCTCCAACAGGCTTTTGCGAATGGTTTTATCCCCATTGATCCGCATCTGCTCGATCCGGAGGAAGGGATCGGATGGATCGATCCCCAGCGCGGTAGCAACTTCCGTCCCCGCTTCATCCTGTTTTTTGATCAACCGCAAACAAGCTGCCAGCAGGCCCCTGGACTTTGTCAGCCTTCCGGCAATATCCCTTGTGCGAGTCAGATGCCTTATCGCGGAATGATAGTCCCCCAGCCGCATCATAATCTGGGCAATCCGGATCCGCGACCGCGCCTCGTAATCATAGCGGCAAGACAGTTCGTAGGATCGCAGGGCTTTCTCAAGATGGCCGGACAGCTCAAAGGCAACCCCGAGGAAATATTTGATTTCAACCGAGTCCTCATCCCTTTCCTTCGCTTTTTCAAGATGGGCAACGGCCCCGTCGTAATTACCCCGGTCTATATCCAGCTTGGCCAGTTCCAGATGTGCCCTGGAAAACCCGGGATCCCGTTCAAGAGCCTGCTCGTACTTGGCCCGAGTGTCATGGTTCATCCAGTCGCGCGCCAGCGCCTCGCCCTCAAAAAAGATCGCTTCGGCTTCGCAGGCTTGGGGTTCGGCAATACCGGAAGAGATCTCGGTCCAGCTATCGCGCGTATTGAAGGGATTCAATCTTCCCTGTCCAAGAACCTCCCCGTCTTCACCCACCACCATGGCCACCACCCGGTTGTTCCGCAGCAATTCGGCAGGAACATTCATTCCGCAACTTGCCGGGCATTCCGGACTCAGCGCAATATTGTTTTTGTTCTTCTGAAAATCGCCGCAGTAGACAAGCAACCGGGCATTTAAAAACGTCCCGGTGCCCAGTAGGTTGACCTTTAGCCGGGCATCCTTGGTTCCGGTTTTTTCGTCGGTCTCCATGGAAACAACCACGTCCCTGCCCGCGCCGCAAATTTTTCCAATGTCCCGGAAGGGGTACCAATATTCCGTCCAGCACTGTTCCGTTCCGGGCGGAACGCGGTCGAGGTGCTCCTGAATAACAATGCGGCCCGACTGGATCTCCCCATAGGCATGCCCCTCCGCGAGGTGGCTTTTGGGAATGCCAACCTTTCCGCTCCAGCAATCCCCACCCCAGCTCCAGTATTTCTTGCCGGGCAGATCCGCCAAATCTGAATAGTGAACCAATCCATAGTCGGCGCCATGGTCATAATAGCCAAAATAGGGCTCCTGAGCATTGAGCATATAGAGGCCGAGCTGCTCGGGAACATTTTTCCAAAAGGCCTGGCTCTTGCCTCTCCACATCGGCCAGGAAAAGGTTACCTCCTCTTTCCCGTGCATCGATCCGGCCTCTTCGGGAAAGATGAATTCGGTTTCGTCGTTGAGGGGGATCCCGCAATTCCCCCAGTAGAGGTAGCGGGTATCCAGCATGGTACGATTGTCCAGCCGCACCGTCATTTCAAGGAAGGCGCGCCCGGGGCGCAGGGTAAATGCCGTAGACCACCGAGTCCGCCACTTCCGCTCATATTCGCTGATCAAAATGGAGACCGAACCATCTTCGTTCCGGATCACGCTGTGTTCGCGGGGAAGGCGCGTGGTCGGGGAGTGGGCCAGCGGATAATTGACTTCCAGACCGCCGCTGGTATAACTCTTTCCAAAGCCCCCGTTGTAGGCGACGACGGAAGGGGCATAGTTGATGGCATGACGCTTGGCCAGCTTGTCGTAGATCGACCAGACCCGTCCCCCGGTTTCCAGATTGCACCCGACTTTCAAATACTCGTTCTCGATATAGAGCATCCGGACGATGCGGTCGCACTTCCGCCGCAGAGCCGTTCCCCAATATTGGTTCGGATAGACATTCATCGCATTCCATTGCGGGAATACGGGGTTGGGATTAAGCCCCCCCTGCGACACAACCATCATCTCTTCATCTTTCCGATATACCTTAACCTTCATTTGCCATCTCCTTGATCGTGGATAAATCTTTTTTCATTCCCCTCGTTATTCCCCGTTTGGTCGACGGCCATCGCTGGAGCCCATCTTGGTTCTTATTCCGGTGCTTCATAATTCTCTTCTCCGCCCAGTTTTTTCCAGCCGCGATAGACGATTATGATGGCAAAAAGCGCCAGGGTCGTCCACATGGCGTCCCATACATAGATGTAGCGGTAATCTCCTATCCAATCCATGAAAAGGCCGCCCCCATAGTTGGCGGCAATCAGGATAATCGACTGGGTCATGGCTTGCGCCGAACAAAACTGGCCAAACCGTTCTTTAGGCAGGAGCTCCACATACATCGGCAACGTACTGGCAGATTGAATGGCGTACACAACTCCGATCAAAAGGGTGAACACCAAGAAGCTCCGCGCCGAATAAATCATAAAAAAACCAAACACATTGGTCAGCACCACCAAAGCGACACCAAAGAGATAGAGCCGAATGGGGCGGAAC
>WFRA01000073.1 GCA_015486775.1 Kiritimatiellales bacterium
AAACAAAGATGCGATAGCTTGCCACGTCGCGCTGGAGCAGTTCGTTGTAGTTGCTCCAGTCGAGCGAGGCGGTTTCGCCGGTGGGAGAGACCTCCACTTCCAGCTCCGTGACGCTGGCCGGAATCGCAGGGTCAGTGACCACCAGGCTGATTTCGCGCGAATATTCAATGCTCATGCACAACGGGGCGATCTACGAAACCCTGCGCCCCGTCTCGCGAGAGATCAGTTTGGTGGTCACCGACACGGAAGTGCCGGCCATCGTCACGGAGCTGGAAGTGGAGGTCACGCCTACCGGCGAAACCGCCTCGCTCGACTGGAGCAACTACAACGAACTGCTCCAGCGCGATGTGGCGAGCTATCGGATCTTTGTCTCGGACGCGCCCTTCACGGATATCAGCGGCATGACGGCCTATACCAACCTGCCCGCCGGGGTCTCCGCGCTGGAAATCAGCGGGCTGGCCGCCTGGCAGGATCACTATTTCGCCGTCGTGGCGGTCGATGAGCTCGGCGGCTACAACTCGACCGTCTCCTATTCCGCCGCCTATGTGCTTTCTCCGGAAATCGTCTCGCGCGAATTTTCCGTTTCCATGGGTTCGGCCTTGGTTGCCTGCGAGCGCGACGCCGTTTCGCGCGATCTGACCGTAGTGGTGGCCACCACCAACCCCCCGGCCGCCCTGGCCGATTTTCTCGTCGATGTCTCGCCGACCGGCGACTCGGCCACGCTGGATTGGAACAGCTACAACGAGCTGCTCGAGCGCGATGTGGCCCGCTAC
Source organism: Kiritimatiellales bacterium (assembly GCA_015486775.1). Taxonomy (GTDB): domain Bacteria; phylum Verrucomicrobiota; class Kiritimatiellia; order Kiritimatiellales; family Pontiellaceae; genus Pontiella. The sequence continues at coordinate 774 of WFRA01000073.1, forward strand.
GACATCTACTATTCAACCACGCCCTTCACGAACGTGTCCGCCATGACGCCGTACGCGACCGTGCAGGCCGAAACCCAATCCGTCCAGCTCTCCGGCCTCGCGCCCTGGGCCGACCACTATTTCGCCATCGTCCCCGTGGACGTGCTGGAAAACCAAATTTCCGATGTCGTGTTCGGTGCGGCCTATGTGCTGGCGCCGGAAGTGGTTTCCCGCGAGCTGAGCCTGTTCGTCGGCAATGCCCCCGCCAGCAACCGCGATGCCACCTCCCGCGAGCTCACCGCAGTCGTCTCCGACGGAACCGTCCCCGAGCCGGTCACCGGAACCAACGACACCTATTCCGTCGCCATGTCCACCCGCGACTTCCAATCGGTGGATCTCGAATGGACGGGCTACAACGAGCTGCTCCAGCGCGATGTTTCCCGCTACCGGATCTATGTCGGCTCCGCCTATTTCGAGGATGTCTCCGGCATGGAGCCCTTCACCTACGCCCCCGCCGATGCAAGCACCTTCACCCTCTCCGGGCTCGACGCGTTCGGCATCTACTATGTCGCCGTCGTGGCCGAGGATGCCTTCGGAAACTTCAATCCCGCCGTCCGCTCCGCCTCCGCGCAGGCTTCGACCTCCGGCGTGGGCGATGTCGGCAACCTGGCGGTGGTCTGCGGTGAAACCAACCTGTTCTTTAGCTGGGATCCGCCAGCGGATGCCGGGGTCTTTCTCGACTACTACAACATCTACTTCGCCGGGGCGACCGAGCCCATGGTGCTTTCCAACAGCGCCACCAGCTACGCGGCCACCAACCTGGCTCGCGCCCACGGCTATCCCTTCCGCATCACCACCGTCGACATCTTCGACTTCGAGAGCAGCGGTGTCTCGTTGCTTGCCGCAACCCTGCTCGACAACCCGACCAATCTGGTGGCGACGGGACAGGATCAGCAGGTTTCCCTGGCCTGGAGTGCCTCCGAACCCAGCGAGCTGGTGCAATACTATGCCGTCTATCAGGCCGATGCCGCCTTCTCCAACGTGGTCGGCATGACGCCCATCAACACCACTACCGACACCGCCCTGCTCGTCGGCGGGCTGGAAAACTACAGCAACTACTACTTTGCCGTGGCAACGGTAAACGTTGCGGACGGCACCCGCACCAACGTTGAATCCATCGTGGCCATGCCCGAGCCGGATTTGGTCGGCCCGCAGGTGGCCTCGCTGGTTCCCGACGAACCCTTCCGCGTGGACGACGCGCATGTGGAGCAACTCTTCAGCGGCTTCACGCTCACCTACAACGAAGCCATCCAGCCCGCCAGCTTCTCGGTCAACGATGTCGTCGTGAGCAACTCGGTCGATGCTGTCGAGGTGCTCTCCGTTCTTTCAATCTCCGGAACCCAATTCCATGTCTCGCTGGCCGAGGCCTATGTGGCCGGCAGCAACACGGTCATGGTCGGAACCAACGTCCTCGACCTGGCCGGAAACCGCGCCGATCCGTTCGAGGCCACTGTGATGCTCTCCAATCCCGCGCTGCCGCCCGGCGGCGGCGACGGCCTGCTGGGAACCTACTACAACGGCACCGCCTTCGAAGGCTCCTCCTTCCCGCGCATCGACGGCCCGATCGCCTTCGACTGGCATGCCAACGCCCCAATGCCGGAAATCGGAACCGACCATTTTTCCAGCCATTGGACGGGGCAGATCGAGCCGCGCTTCGACGGCAACTATGCCTTTACCCTCACTGCCGACGACAGTGCGCGCATGTGGATCGATGGCGCACTCGTGATCGACGGAACCACCTCCACAAACCTGACGCTGAGCAACGACCGCCGCTACGACATCCGGATCGAATATGTTGAAAACACCGGCGATGCCAACATCCAGCTGCAGTGGCAGTTCGAAACCTTGTCTAGCCAAACCGTCCCGCAAAGCCAGCTCTACTCCGGCCTGCCGTTCGGCGACTTTGCCGCCATGCCCGTCATGTCGCCCCCGCCGGGAAGCTATGTGGGCATCACGCTCGTGAGCCTCTCCTCCACCACAACCAATGCCGACATCTACTATACGCTCGGCGGCACCGATCCCTACGGCGACTGGACGCTCTACACCGGCAGCCCAGTCGTGCTCGACACCAACCAGACCCTGCGCGCCATCGCCGTCAAATCCGGCTTGAACGATAGCGGCATCCGGGTCGGCGAATATGCCGTCGATGCCATCAGCTACAACCTCTGGGCCGCCGCCCGGTTCCCCGGCGAGACCAATCTTTCAATCCTTGGAAAAACAGCCGACCCCGACCACGACGGCGTTCCGAACATCGTCGAATATGCCTATGCCCTCAACCCGAACGATCCCGCAAACACCCGCGAAATCACACTCGAACTCGGCGGAAAAATCGAGCATTGGATGGTTGCGTTCACCATGCCCACCAACCAAACCAGCGGTAGCTTCTGCTGGAGCCCCGACCTGTTCGACTGGATCGATGTCGTGATCGAAAAAACCAATGGTGTCTGGGTTTCCGCCAGCAACCATTG
>WFRA01000074.1 GCA_015486775.1 Kiritimatiellales bacterium
CGTACAGGTATGTGACTTTGGAGATAGTGGACTCCTCATCTGCCATGGATCGCCTCATATGCGGTTCCTGTTCGTCAGGCCAGTGCTTTGCCTTCGACTTCCTTCCCACGAAACCTCACAGTTGCGCAGTTGCCGTTCGGCTAACAGTTCCCCCTGTCGGGTCTGTAGAGGACTTTCACCTCCAAGCAGGTGCACCCTGCCGGGCGCACCACGAAAAAAGCCACCGCAAAGCGGTGGCTTGTGGTTCTTCCAGCGGTTGGAAGGTTTAGATCGAGGCGTATTCCTTGACCAGCGAGTTGCCGACAATGTCGCGCTGGATCTGGTTGGTGCCTTCGTAGATCTGGAGGATCTTGGCGTCGCGCATCATTTTCTCGACCGGATATTCCCGCATGAACCCGTAGCCGCCGAAGACCTGGACGGCATCGGTGGTGACGGACATGGCCACGTCGCCCGCATAGTATTTGCACATGGCCGAAACCTTGGAGACGTTTTTCACGCCGGCATCGAGGGTGCGGCAGGCGGCATAGGTGATGGCGCGCGCGGTCTCGACCTTAGTGGCCATTTCAGCGAGCATCCAGAGTAGCCCCTGGTTGGCGATGATCGGCTTGCCGAACTGCTTGCGGACCTTGGCGTATTTGACGGCTTCGTCGAGCGCGCCCTGCGCCAGGCCAACGCCCTGCGCGGCGATGCCGGGACGGGAGACATCGAACGTTTTCATGGCGAGCAGGAAGCCCATGCCTTCGCGGCCGATAATGTTTTCGGCGGGGACTTCGCAATCCTCGAAAACGAGTTCACGAGTACAGGAGGCGCGGATACCAAGCTTGTCCTCTTTTTTGCCGAAGGAGAATCCGGGGGTGTCCTTTTCAACAATAAAGCAGGAGACACCGCGGGAGCCCTTGGCTTTGTTGGTCACGGCAAAGACGGTGTAGATGTCGGCTTCGCCGCCGTTGGTGATCCACTGCTTGGTGCCGTTGAGAATATATTTGTCGCCCTTCTTGACGGCGGTAGTCTGGATGCCGCCGGCATCGGAACCAGCGTTGGCTTCGGTCAGGCCGAAGGCCGCCCATTTCTCGCCGGTGGCCAGCTGGGAGAGGTATTTCTTTTTCTGCTCTTCGGAACCGCCGATGATGATTGGGTCGGCACCGAGGGCGTTAGCGGCGAAGGAGACGGATACGCCGATGCAGTATTTGGACATCGTTTCGACCGCCATGCAGAAACCGAGCTGGTCGGCGCCGAATCCGCCGTATTCCTCTGAAATATAGAGCCCCATCAAATCCATCTGCGCAAGTTCCTTCAGCAGGTCGGCCGGAAAGATCCCCTTTTCGTCGAGTTCCGCGCGTACCGGAACAATGCGCTCCTTGCCGAAATCGTCGATCAGGTCGACAATCTCCTGCTGCTCTTCGGTAATACCCCAATCAATGTTTCCCATCGTTTTCTCCTTGGTAGTTAATTCATTTTTGAGTGCCAGTTTATAAACTTATTCTCCGTGCGCTTCGAGGAAGCGTTCGGCTTCGAGCGCCGCGGCGCAGCCGGTGCCGGCGGCGGTGACGGCTTGGCGGTAGATGGCGTCGGAAACATCGCCCGCCGCATAGACCCCTTCGTGCCGGGTTTTCACGCCGTCGGCGACCAGATAGCCGGTCTCCGCCATGTCGAGCTGCCCGACAAACGCATCGGTGTTCGGCTTGTGGCCAATGGCCGAAAAATATCCAGCGGCTGGAAGATCGGTGGTTTCGCCGGTTTTGACATTCCTGATCCGCACGCCGGTCACGCCGGAGTCGTCGCCAAGAACCTCGTCGACCACGGAATCCCACGCAATCTCGATCTTTTCGTGGTTAATCGTGCGCTCGGCCATGATTTTCGAGGCGCGCAACTCGTCGCGCCGGTGAATCAAGGTGACCTTGGAGGCGAAGCGCGTCAGGAAGATCGCCTCCTCGCAAGCGGTGTCGCCGCCGCCCACCACGACCACGGGCACGTCGCGGTAGAACGCGCCGTCGCAAGTGGCGCAGGCAGAAACACCGCGCCCAATAAATTTTTGCTCGGACTCAATGCCGAGGTAGCGAGCGGTGGCACCGGTGGCCACAATCACCGTCATGGCCTCAAGGGTTTCGTCGTCGCTCATCGTCAGTTTGAACGGGCGGCCAGAAAAGTCGGCCTTGGCCACTTCGCCAAAGAGGAACCTTGCGCCGAAGCGCTCGGCCTGGGCACGCATCTGCGCCATGAGCGTTGATCCATCGATCCCCTCCGGGAAGCCCGGAAAGTTTTCGATATCGTTGGTGGTGGTAAGCTGCCCGCCGGGCTGCATCCCCTCGATCACGAGCGGCGCAAGCCCGGCCCGCGCGGTATAGATGGCTGCGGTATATCCCGCAGGCCCCGCTCCGACAATGACGACTTTTTCCATGTGTAGAACTCCCTCGCAAATTTCTATTGAAAATGAACGGAGGGAGGATTGTATAGGGATTGCCCGGAAATCAAAGCCCATAATCGGAACTTCTTCGCCCATGCAGGACAAAACAACTGCAGTCAGGCCGTCTTCCTGATCTCCTGTGGCCTAGAAATCGGGGTTAACCGCGCTATGGCCGGGCGCCGGCCTCTTTCAGCAGCTGGATCATCGCCTGGTTCCCGGTCTTGAGGGCGCGGCGGTAGGCGGTGGAGATCTCTTCGTAGTTGCCCATCCCGGCGAGTTCCTGCGAGGTCAGATTTTCGTTCATCCGCGCATTGACATTCGCCCCGAGGGCGATGAGCGTCTTTGCGGCAACGAGGTTGCCGCTGTCCACGGCATGCATCAGGGGGGTTGCGCCGAAGCCCGACCGGGCGTTCACGCTGCCGAGCTTCGAGGCGAGGTAGCGGATAAGCCGGCCGTCGCGGTCGCCTTTCGCGGCGAAGAACATGGGGGTCAGCCGCCCCTCCTTGGCTCGGTTCCGCCCGAAGATGCTGGTTGTGATTTCGATGTAGCCCGTGTGGGCGCGGACATCCTCGCCCCGCTGCTCCACCAGGTAGCGCGCCGCCTCCAGATTGCCCCCTTCGCACACGTCCATCAGCAGGGTGCGCCCGTCCGTCACCACCTTCCAGTTCTCCCCAAGATCGTATTTCCGGACGATGTAGAGCACCGCCCGGGGATGGTGGCTGGAGAATAGTGCCTGAATCCTGCCGTAGGTGGTGCCGTCGCGCCTGGGCTTCCTGTCCATCGTGGGATAGATCTTTTGCATGATCTGCGGCGCATAGAGAACAAACAGCTTGGGGCTGCCGGCGAGTTGATTCAGGTTGATGCTGAAGAGATCAATTTTTTCGCTGTGTTGCCGGACATAGTCGAAGACGGCGGTGTTGCCAAACTCTAGTGCCCAGCCGAGTAGCTTGTCGTAGTCGTGGTGCGTCAGGGGGTAGGTCTTTTCGCGGAGATGGATAAGAGGAATCGCGATTCTGGGATCGGTAGTGCTACCGGACTCGAGCGCCCATACCAGCAGATCATCGTAGTCGTGGCGCGTCAGGGGGCGGGTCTGCTCGCGGAACCGGATAAGGCGAACCGCATTGTCCAGATCCGCACTCCTTACGGAAGATTCGATGGCTTCGTCGATGTGCAAGTCATTGACCGGCCGCAGAGCCGACTCGGGGACGGCCAGCAAAAAGGCGGTCTCCTCCGGGGAGAGGGAACCCACCCACTCGCCGAGCCTGAGCACATGGACAACGGCATATTCGGGATGGGCTTCCAATGACTGGAAGAAAGGGCCGCCGACATCGAACCCGGTCTGCGCGAGGTCGATCCGGTTCATGTCGTATCCAAGATCGACCAGCTTGCAGGCCAGCGCCTCGTCCTTGAGCTCCATGCACACATACGGCCCGAGCGCCTGCATGGTCTCCTTGGTTTTCCAGTCGATGTGGACTACGGCGGCCAGCGGGGGCATGTGGCCGATCAGAAACCTCAGCTCCTCCGTATCGTTCCTGCGCATGGTCCGGTCGATCCTGTTGGCGATGTAGCGGCAGAAGCGGGCGTTGAACTCCGTCTTTTCCAGCGGGAACACCACCTTGTATCCGGAGGCCTTGAAGGCGCCCACATGGCGGTTGAAAAACTTCGCGTTGTTTTCCTTCACAGCCATGTCCATGAAGATCGAGAGCGCCGACGGATCCTTCGACAGGATAAAATCCTGCCAATCCCGGCCCAGCTTCCAGAACTTCAGCAACTCGGCGTACTGGGTGTCCAGCGGAACGGAACGGGCCAGCGCCCACTTGAAGGCGTCCAGATCGCCGGTCTGCATCGAGAGCCCGTAGACCTGGAGGGGAACCTGCAGGAGCTTGTCGACATATTTCTTCTGGGAGGAAGGAATCTTTTCGAAGCCGGCCCATCTGGCTTCCAAGGTCTGGAAGTTTTCGTAGGCGCTGCGCAGCAAAGCGATCCGGGATTGCGGGTCGTGGCTTCGCCGCGCCTTTCTCAGCGTCGACTTGACCGCGGAAAAATCACCCCTCGCCGTCGATTCCTCCGACGACCCCTTGGAGCATCCCGACAACAAAAGCATTCCCGCTGCGAAAAGCAGAGCTATCCAATGTGTTTTTCTATCCATGGCCGTATCCATTATCAGTATTTCTCGATCTGCAGACCCAGGCGGCAGAGCATGGCACAATCGGTCTCGTATTGCGAGCCAGCGACAGTGAGGTAGCCGCCGGTCATCATTCCGTTGGCACCGGCGGCAAAGATTTCGGCCTGGCGGTCGCCCAGCACATGGACTCGCCCGCCACAGATGCGCAGGGTGGTTCTGGGTAGCAGGAAGCGGTAGAGGGCAATGATGCGTAGCGCCTCGTCGGCTTCCATGGGCTGGACGCGGGCCAGGGGTGTGCCGTCGTGGGCGTAGAGAAAATTGATCGGCACGCTATCGACCCCCAACTCCCGCAACGTGAGCGCCAGGTCGATCCGGTCGTCCCAGCTTTCGCCGAGGCCGAAGAGGCCGCCGCTGCACACATCGAGTCCGGCGGTCTGGGCGGCCTTGACGGTATCGAGCCGCTGCCGCCAGGTCTGGGTGGAGCAGATGTTCGGATAGTAGGACTCCGAGCTTTCGAGGTTGTGGTGGAAGCGGCCGATGCCCGACCGCTTCAGCTCGTCGAGCTCCGCGCTGCCCAGGCGGCCGAGCGAGGCGCAGAGCGGGGCGGCGCCCGCGCCCCTGGCCGTCTCGAAAAGCACCTCCAGCTCCGCCCCCGAAAGCTTGCCGCCGCTGGTCACTACGCTGCACCGGCAGTCGCCGTTTTCGAGGATGGCGCCCATGCGCTTCTCCAGTTCGGGGCGGGGCAGAAAGGGATATTCCTCGATCTGCGTCGAGGCATGCCCGCTCTGCGAGCAGAAGGTGCAGTCCATGTCGCACTTGCCGCTTTTGGCGTTGATGATGGCGCAGAGCTGGATTCTCCGCCCGAAGTGCGCCTCGCGGATCCGCGTGGCGCCGGCCAGCAGATCGGCCAGCTCCATGCCCGGCAGCTCCCGGGCTTCGTCCGCGGTGCAGCCCGTTCCCCCGACCGCGTCTTCAATCATCTTCCGCAACATTCACCACTCCGGTTTCCAAAGGTTGGACGTGCAGGGTACGCAACTTCCAGAGATTGGAAAGCCAATAATGCAGCGAGGAAAATTCTTCCGCCAGAATGGGGTTGCGGATTGTTCCAATCTCTGGAAACGTGCGCCCCATGAAATATTTTATATTCGATATCGGGAAGGTGCTGGTGGATTTTGATTTTGCGGATTTTTCCCGGATCTGCTCCGGCCAGCTGGGGCGGCCGATGGCGCCGTTTTCGGCGGACGAGCTGGAACTGCGCGATGCGGTGGAGTCGGGGCATGCCGACGACTCGGAGTGGCTGGCCCTCCTGAACGAAGCCAAGGGACTGGGCTGGACGATGGATGATCTGGTGGGGATCTGGTCCGAAATGTTTTCGGTCAACGAAACGGGTTGCGGCCTGTTCAAGAAGGCGCAGCAGGCCGACGGGGTTTCCGTCCACACGCTCAGCAACATTGCGCGGCACCACATGGACGCCATCGAAAAAAACTGGAGCGGGTTTTTCGACGGCGCCGACCGCCTCTTCCTCTCCTACCAGATCGGTGTTCGCAAGCCCAATGCCGGGATCTACCGCCACGCGCTCGACCAGCTCGGTGCCGATCCCTCCCAGTGCTTCTTTATCGACGACCTGCCCGAAAACGTCGAAGCCGCCCGCGTGCAGGGCATCAACGCCCACCAGTTCATCCCCGAAAACCATGCCGCCATCCAGCAAGCCGCCGCCGAATTCTTTGGCTGGGATTAGAAGCTGTAGCGGACGGCGAGGTTGAGGTTGGAGTTGTATTTGAACTGACCGAAGAAGGTGTGGTCGTTTTCGCCGACAAAGATGTTGCCGTTGGCGGAAAGCGTCCAGTCGTCGGTCAGCTTGTAGGAGATGGCGGGGCGAAAGTAGGCGTCGTTGTCGCTCGGCGAATAGAAGGTGAAGAGGCTGAGAATCAGGTTCTGGTTCATGAGCATCTGGGTGAGGCGCAGGGTCAGGACGTGGCGGAATTCGTCCCGTGCGGTGTCCTTTACGACAAATGGGCTATTGTAGTAGCTGTCGTAGTCCATCATCCACTCGAGGTAGTACTGGACGCCCATGGTCAGGTCTTTTGCGATTTCGCGCTCGTAGCCGGCGAGGAAGCGGAATTCGTCTTCGGGCACCACATGGGTGGGCGAGCTGTTTTCGCGCGAGTCGTAGTAGCCACCTTCGAAATTGACCAGTCCGTTGCCTAGATCGCCCTTGATGCTGGCGCCATAGGCGTTCATGCGCGGGAAGTAGGCGGGGCCGGCCGGCATCATCATGCCCATCGGGCTTTTCCAGTAGCCGTGGTAGGCATAGAGCGCGGCTTCGTAGCTGAGGATGGGGCGGTAGATGCGCATGGCGATTTCGTCGTCTTTGAACCAGTCGTCGCGCCGCTGGGCATCGATGACGGCATCCTGCCCGGCGATCCGTTGCAAGCCTGGGTTCCAGTAGGAGACGCGGCGACCGTCGATGTAGCGGTCGGCATCCATGCGCGGCGTATAGGCGACGTCGATGCTGGCGAAGGAGGGAAAGAAGCTGGCAAAGACGGCATCGGATGGCGCCTTGAGATATTCCTCGTCGCGTCCCAGCAGGAACGAGTTCCAATCCTTGGGAAAGAGGTCGTTGATGAAGAGCAGGTCGCCGGTGCCCCAGGTGAGGATCTGGCGGCCCACCTTGATGTCCGACCAATCGACGGGGGTGAAGAGCACGTTGAGCTCGCGCAGGTCGAAGAAGCCATCGCCGTTTTCGAGATCCACCTTGCCGCGGTCGGTGGCGAGGTCGTCGTAGACAAAATCGCCGCGCGCGGAGATTTCGCCCCAGTCGAAGTAGGTCTTTGAATCGAGCTGGGCGCGCAGCTCCGTCAGGCTGCGGTCGTCCTCGTACGGATCGTTCCGCGTCCGCACCCCGGCGCGGCCGTCGACAAAGCCGTGGAGCTCGGTGTCGAGGGCGAAGGCGGGCGAAGAAACGATCAGAGCAATGAAAGTGATTTGTTGGATTTTTTTCATGGGGTCTCCTTTTATAATATCTTTGGTTTCAAATTTCCAAACGGGTTGCACGCATTTTCAGTAGCTTGTGGTATTGCTCTTTCATCCCGGCGGAGGGGAATCCTTTTTCCAATAGCTGGAAGGCATCGTCCAGATGGGCGGAAAAGCGTTTGAAGACATTCCCGATCTGCGTTTGCGAAAGTTGCAACGCCTCGCCAAGCTGCATGAAATCCCCCCTGCCCAACCGCCGCCTGCGCCCGTTGATCGTCAGCGCCGATTCGTCTGGATCCTTCGGCAGCAACAGGGTCGTTGGCAGGAGGTCGTACGCCGGCGACAAGCCGATTTCCCCGCCGGGTTCGTAGAGCAGCGAAAAGTTTTTCAGGTGCATGTCCGCATTGCCTGTCAGAAAACAAAACAGCGTTAGTTCAAACAGCCGCAGGGCATCGAACAACCGGTTTGTGCAGTGGGCATGAAGGACACGACCCACTTGCTCCATCGACCCGCGATATTTCTGCTCGCCCAGCCGATCGGTCAATTGGCACATATCCTCCATGTGCAGCTTGTTCCCGCCCACCCGATCCATGCGCTTGGAGATGAACGCCAGCCGCCCCCCCTCCAGCGCAATCAATCCGCACTCGGCCGCCGCAATCCCGAAACAGCCCGCCATCCGCATGGTCAGATGCTCCAGCTCGGGCATTTCCGAATAGGCTTCGACCGGTGGCTTGAGGATATATCCCCCCTCCAGCCCAACCAGCGTCAGGCGGGAGCCGTCCCCCCGTTTCCCGGAACGCTCCATGTGCAGCGAAAGTTTCGGCTGCACCCCCGGAACCGCGATGTGTTGCCGGACGACCTCTTTCGCCAGATCGTTGAGCTGATCCCATGTGTAGGGCAGCCCGGGCGGTTGCGCGGAACCAAAAAGCTTTTTGCAGCAAGCCGAGTGAAAAAGGGATTCCCCCGTTTTGAGCGGCAGGAGGCAACTGCGGCAGCGTTGCTCACTCATCGTCCGCCTCCCCGATGGGCACCACGCCGACCGCGCCGATGCAGTCGCGGCAACAGGACATCAGCAATCCCATCCGATCCCGCGCATCAAGCTTCCAAGTTTGCTCCGCAATATCCAGCAGCCAGCCCTCCGGAATCAGCCCGTCAAAAAACGGGAATAGGCGCTTGTCCTCGAAGGGTTCGGCCTGCAAGGGAAGCGACAAGCTAACCGCCACCGCATCCGGCGAGGCAAGATACTCCAGGGCGTAGGAAAAAACATACCCCGTGTCCCGCTCCTCCAGCACACCGGCCAAGCGGCCATTAAGTTGGACTCCAGCCCGTCTCACGCCCCTTGCCTCACGTTTCAAGCTTCATTTCGAACGCCACCGGCTCCATGCGGCGGCCAAACAGGGCAAGCACCTGGTTCACCTTGTCCAGCCGGAGCGATGCTTTCCCCTGTTCCAGATCGCGGATAAAACGGAGACCCACCCCCGCCCGATCCGCCAGATCCTTCTGGGTCAGCCCCAGGGTCTTCCGCCGTTCCTTCACAAATTCAATCAATGGCTCGGTCATGCAATCCCCCGGTTGGATATAATCAACTGCAGGAGTAATATATCACCCCGTTCGGGTATATCAACAGCATTCCATCCTTATTTTATCCCCGTTCGGGTATCCCAAGATTGTTTCCAGCACTCGCATCTCTAGCGCGTGACTTCGCGCGGGGGGCGGCGGAGGAAGCGCTCGGTGAAGATGCGGTCTTTCAGGCCGATGCCGTATTTGATCTGGTCGAAGGTGTTGGTGGTGGAGCTTCCGCTCTTGAGGTTTTTGGCGATGGACTCCACGACGGTGGGGATGCCCTGAATGGTCTTGATTTTCGTGGATTCCACCACGCGGTATAGCTTGCCGTTCTTGTCGAGATATTCCGCCTTGCGGGGAATGAAGGTATCCTTGTCGATCCAGACCTTGTACGAACCGAACTCCACGGAACCGGGATCCTTGGGAACGCATTTGACGACATATTGGGTGTCGGTGGTTTCGACCAGCTCGTGGGTGTCCTCGTCGAGCCCGCGGCCGGAGACGTCCTCGTAGAGGAAGTCGGAGCCGACGAAGGAGGTGCGCTTGTCGCCGGGGGCGATGCGCTTGACGAGGTTGAGCGCGGGGAGAAAGAGCCAGCGGTCGTCGTTCTTGCCGGGATGCTTGTGGACGAGGTAGGCCATCTTGCGCACGTCGGCGGGCCCCTTGAAGTAGACATAGAACTTTTGGTCGACGCCGTTGTCGTCGTTCTTGCGCAGGATGGTGAGTTCGCGCGAGCGGCCGTCGGAGAGCTTCATGACGACATGGGCGCTGCCGTCCTTCCCGGCATAGTAGGAGGCCTGGTTGGCCTTGGACACGATTTCGTCGGCGGAAAGCTCCGCCCGGACGGTAGCGGCGGTTGCGATGATTAGCGATGCGATGATTCTCTTTTTCATTTTGATTCCTCCATTTGTTGGGGTGACATGCATGGGCGACTTGGATGTCGCCCTTACTTAAAGAGTCTTTTTTCGAGCAGGCGGACGAGTGCCGGCAGGATGAGCAGCGTGGCCAGCCAGGAAGTCAGCATGATCATGGCGAGGAAGAAGCCCACGGTGCGGTAGGGCACCAGCGGCGCAAAGAGCAGGGGCAGGAAGCCGAGCGCAATCACGATGGCGTTGCGGCTGATGGCCTTGGCGGGCTCCCGGAACATGCGGGCGTTGGCCTCCTTCCAATCTTTGGAACTTTTATACATTTCGCGGCCGCGCTCGAGGAAGTGGATGGCAAAGTCGACGCTCAGCCCCAGCGTCATAGCGGAGAGGATCGCCACGGGCATGTCGTAGTCCTTGCCGACCCAGCCAATGAGGCCGTAGATGAAGGTGATGGTGACGGTGAGCGGCAGCATGGCAAGCACACCGAAGAGCCCCGAGCGGAACAAAAAGACCATCATGATGAATACGACGAGATAGCTACTGGCCAACGAGCCGTAGAGCATGCCGGTCACCATTTTATTCTGCCAAACCACATTCAGGTAGGTAAGCCCCGCCCACCGCACTTTCAATGGAACGGGCGGCGGGTTGTTTTTTACAAATTGATCCACGGAGGCCACGACGGATTCCATGTCCTGGTTGTCGCCGCTGGTGAGCTGGACCCAGATGTTGGCCTCTTGGAAATCGCGGGTGACGAGGTGGAAGAGGGTGTCTTTTTTCTTCATGCCTTCAAGCTGCATGTAGACTTGCCCGCAGGCGGCGGCGCTGTCGGGGATACTGAAGAACCGGTCGTTGTCCTGGCTGCCCTTCACATAGTTGAGTTCGTACGACGCCTTCTTGATGGCGTCGACCGCGGACGAGGTCTTGCCCACTTTTCCCTGCTCCAGCAGGTGCGCCTGGAGCCGGCCGACCCAGCGCAGGACATCGGGGCGCTTGAACACGGGCGCGGTGAGCTCGGTCTTTTGCGCCAGCAGCTTTTCGACGGCGGAGGTTTGCGTCTTTTGGTCGCAGAAATCCAGCGCCGCGTCGCGCAGATCCTCGCCGGAAAGATTTTCCAATCCCCGGAAAAGTTCGGCGGGCGCACCGGGGAGCGCGGCGCGGAAAGTTTCCAAGCTCTGGAGCGCGGGGTCGTCGAGATAGTTGATGGTGTCGGAGAGCTCTTCCCAGGGCTGGATGTTTTTTTTGTCCTCGGCCTTGGCCTGCTCCATCTTTTTCTCGAAGGCGGCTTCGTCGAAGGTGGTGGTGCCGCCGCCCTCGGGCGCGAGGGTGAGGTAGGCGGTGTAGGTTCCGCCAAAGTGGTTGTTGAGCACCCTGTCGGCGATGCGCAGTTCGTGGTTTTTGGTGAACCACTTCACGGGGTTGTCGTTCACGTTGATCAGGCTGATTCCATAGACCGAGATGGCCAGAATGGCCACGGTAGTCCAGACCACGCTCCTAGAATGGCTGTAGGTGAACTCGCCGACCCGCTTGAGAAAGCGGGGCAGAAGCCCGTTCGCATGTTCGTCGCTCTGCTGGTCGGAGGTCGGCAGGCGCTGGAGCGATTTTTCGGAGATGAAGAGCTGGATGAACGCGGGGACGAATGTCATCGTCAGCAGCCAGCCGACCGCGACGCCGAAGGCGACATGCAGCCCGAAAACGCGCACGGGCGGGATCGGCGTGGTGGCCAGTGAGGCGAAGCCGGCGATGGTGGTGGTGGTGGCGAAGAGCATCGGCATGAAGAGCTCCTTGACCACATGCCGCAGGGTCTCGGCCTTGTTATGGTAGATGCGGTAGGAGTCGAAAAACTCGCTCAGCACATGGATCGAGTTGCAGACGGTGATCGGCATGATGAAGATGGGAATCATGGAGCTCATGATGTGGACATCGAACCCGAGGCCGATCAGCAACCCCATCGTCCAGACCACCGTCACGACGGCGAGCAGCAGCGGCGCAAGGATCAGCGAGACGCGCCGGAAGAAGAAATACATCAGGAGGAAGAGGATGAGCATCGCCATCGGGGCGGAGATCGCCATCTGGACGAGCATCTCCACGCCAAAGGTGTCCTCGGCCACGGGGAGCCCGGCGATGTAGATCTTGTCGCCGTTGTTCCAGTCCCGGGTCAGCTCGCGCACGAGGGTGGCGACATTGTAGGAGTAGGTTTTTTCGGTGATTGGAATATAGATGCAGATGGCCTTGGCATCCTCGGAGACCAGCGTGCCCTTGTAGAGCGGGTTGTTCATGGCATCGTCGCGGATCACAAGCGCCTGCTCCCGGGTCTGCGGAACGTGCTCCATCAGGTATTCCATCTTCAGGGAGCCCTGGTCGGCCTGCTTGATATTGTCAACCACGCTCGGGCTGATCAGCTCGCGGCCAATGATGGCGCTATTGCCCTCTTCATCGAAGAGGCGGTTGGGGTCGTGGCCGAAAACCTTCCCCATGATGCGCTGAAAGCCGCCTTTCGGGGAGAGGTCGAGCGTTTGCCAGTCGGTTTGCGCCTTGTCGGATGCGACCTGGGGTAGGCCGTCCGAGCCGGGGCGCAGGCTAAGCAGCTGCTGCGTGAGGGTGTCCACATGCCTGAGGGTCTCGACATTGAAGATGCCGTCCGGATTTTTCTCGTTCACAATGCCGACGATCACAAAATCGTAGAGTCCGAACTTTTGCTTGGTCTCGTGGTGGAAGACTCGGACAAACTCGTCCTTCGAGAGCATGTTTTCCGGATCGTTGTCGAAATGCACCTTCGGGAACTGCATCCCGAAAAAAACCGTGATGGCCAAAACCAGCCCCAGGACAACCCAGGGGTACCGAATGCTAAAGTTTGTCATTCCCAAACGCTTCATTGTTTCACCTCGTTAATATCTTTCTACAGGGTTTTCACAGCAATTGCAAATGCAGTTGAGCAGGGCGACCGGGCGGTTGTCGGCCACCGAATACCAAACCGCCTTGCCGCGCCGCTCCGCAACCAGCAACCCCGCCCGCCGCATCTGGTTGAGGTGCTGCGAAGTCGCCGACTGCGCCAGTCCCAGATATTCCGAAATCCCGCCCACCGGCAGCTCGTCCGCCGTGTGGAGCAAATCGACGATCTTCAGCCGCACCGGGTGCGCCAGCTGCCGCAGCATCTCCGCCGCATGGGCCACCGCCTCCGGTGCCATCTTTTCCAGCGAACAGTCGCGTCCTTCCATTTTCATGCCGCAAACG
>WFRA01000075.1 GCA_015486775.1 Kiritimatiellales bacterium
GTACGATGGAAGAGGGAGAGGAAATCACTTTCACCGGCAGCGTCTATAACGACAATGTGAGCTACGCTTCCTACAAGGCCCAGTTGTGGAATCTGACCGACGGCACCCTGCTGGCGGATTCCGGCAGTATTTCGGTTTCAGCCATCACCGATGTGGCCTACGTGCCGAAAGGCTTCAGCATATCGTACACAACCTCTGCCGCCGACGAAGGCGACGTGCTACAGATCCGCTTCCGCGAAAACGCAAACTCGGATGCCCGCGATATCTATGTGGACAACTTCGAGGTAACCTCCTCTGTGCCCCTTGCGCCGGTGCTCTACGCCTATGAAGGCTTCGATACCACAGCAGCCAACGGCACCAAGGCCGAAACCGTCGGAACGACCGGCTCCGGCTTCCTGCAATACACCAATACCTACTATTTGATGAAAATCTACGATGGTTTGAGCTATGAGGACTCCAATGAACATGTACTCGACACGACGGGGAAATCTGCCGGCATGACCAACCTGCTCGGCGGCACCCAAAACCTGCAACTCATGCTCGACAACGCGATATCCAGCACGGATACGGGGGTGGTATACATGAGCTTCCTGCAGCAGATCGATTCCGCCGATTCATGGGGCATGGCCGCAGGACTCTACAACACGGTTGGCGCTGCCGGCAGTAATCCAGGCACCGCCGTGG
The DNA here is from genome assembly GCA_015486775.1 of Kiritimatiellales bacterium. Lineage (GTDB taxonomy): Bacteria > Verrucomicrobiota > Kiritimatiellia > Kiritimatiellales > Pontiellaceae > Pontiella. Next base: position 685 of record WFRA01000075.1, read on the forward strand.
CCGCTTGGCGCTCCACCTCGAGCAATTTTGGAATCTACGGCACCGATGGCATCGATGTGCGCACAGGCCCCGACTCCACCCCCGCCAGCAACCTGCTCATGTTTGTCGTGGCCAAGCTCGATCTGGATACGGGCACCATGACTGCATGGGTCAATCCCACCAATCTGGCGAACGTAGTCGTTTCCGCCACATGGACCATGAGCGATGCCACGGCTAGCGGCAGCTTCATCGACATGAACCTTTTCTCCTTCTCCCGCAAGACCGGGTCGGCGATAATCGATGAAATCCGCATTGGAAACAGCTTGGCCGCAGTTGTTCCGTATTCACAGAAGCTCTATGGCTACGATGCCTGGACGGACAGCTATGGCCTGAGCGGAAGCCCCGATGCTGATCCGGGCACCGACTACGACGGCGACTTGCTGTCCAATCTCGATGAGTATGGCCTCGGTGGCGACCCGACCAACGCCGCCGACACCGGGTATGCCCCAACAACCTCTATCGAGGAAAGCGGCGGAACAAACTGGCTGGTCTATGTCTACCCGAAACGTCACGATGCCGTAGGTGCAGGGCTGGCCTACCATATCGAGTTGACCGATGATTTGGTGACCGGTTCGTGGGTCGCTACCGGCTATGAAGAGTTGGGCACCGGGCTCGATGGCTTCGCCCCCGGCTTCGATGCCGTCACCAACCGCGTCTCGACCGAAACCAAAGCGAAACAGTTCATCCAGCTGCAGATCGATGAACTTTAGCCAAAGGAAAAGCCCCGGTCGCATTTGACCGGGGCGCAATATGGCGCAAATCAACACATCGCTTTACGCAGATATCCACTACCGGCAAAACAACCTAGACAACATACTGTCCACACATTAACCGACTCGTATAAACAAATAACAAAAGGAGATAAAGCATGAAAAAACGAAGTACAAAGCTAATCGCGCTGCTCCTGCTATCCGCAGGCCTAGCCAATGTCCACGGGGGAGTTATCCAAGTTGGGGACTTCCGCATCGGGAGCAACGACTATACCGTGAACACCTACTTTGATCCGGGATTCACCAACGCCACACGAGGGGTGGCCGGTGCTCCCGTGAACGTCAACAGTACGTTTACGGGAACAACCCAGAATCCAGGGGGTACCACTCCCGACAGCGCAACCGATATCGGTCTGAGAACCTATACTTCCGCCACGGTAATCCGAACATTGAGTCGGTACAGCAGCACCACAGCAGCGGGCATGGTGCAGTGGAATTTTGACCTGTCGCCGCTGGACAGCTATCTAAGCGACAACGGTCTGTCGTTGACTGCGCTGGATATAGATTTGGTAATGAATCTCTCGGATGATACAAAAGCCTTTGATGTCTATCTCTCCTACGACAATGCGGCAGAGGGGATTTCGCTGACGGGGATTTCCGCAACAAGCGCAACTGATAACTACAACAATTTCTGCGCCCCGGCACTGGCGGCCGGCGAAGGCAACATTGCCAATGGAACGCACAAAGTCCTGAAATTGGAAACTACGGGCGATCAGACGGTGAACGACAGCCTACTCGCGTTGTATAACTCGGGGGTGCGTGAATTCAACCTTCAGATTGCGGCGAGCAGTTTTCTCTCCAGCAGAACCTTGTCTATTGAAGAGGATTCGGGGCTCTCCATCACCACTATTCCGGAACCAGCCACCTTTGGCCTGTTTGGTTTATTCGGCGCGGCGGCCATTTTTATCCGCAAACGCCTGATGATCTAGCGTTCCATTCTTTAGAAACAGCAAAGCGCCCTCCGCCAAAAGCGGAGAGCGCTTTTGTTTGACCGCTGAAACGGACAGGCCATGCATAAAGAACACTTCAAAACTGAAACCAAGACATACGACTTCGTGGTTATCGGCGCAGGGCTTGCGGGTACCTTCTGTGCCCTGGCAGCGGCACGGCACGGGGCGAGGACGGCTCTGGTGGATCAACAGGAATTCCTCGGCGGAAACGCAACCCCCAACCTGCAAGTATACCCGGAAGGTGCCATGGCCATGGGCTATAATCGCCAGTGCGACGAAACCGGAATCCCCGGCGAAGTGCGCTCCAGGTGGGATCTCCACAACGATCGCGACATGGCCTTCCTTTCCCAAACCCTCTGGCAAATGTGCGCCGAAGAACCCAATCTGGACGTTTTTTTGAAAACAAAAGCCCTCGAACCGATCATGGCGGGGAAAACAAAAATCAAAGCCGTTTGCATCCAGGGCGTACAC
>WFRA01000076.1 GCA_015486775.1 Kiritimatiellales bacterium
ACCTCAAGGTCGTCAACCAAGCCCTCCGCAAATCCTTTATCGGACTCGTGCTCTTTATCGTCCTTGCCACCGTTGCCTTTGTCGGCATGGGCAACCTGCCAACCGGATTTGTTCCGCAGGAAGACGAAGGCTACTGCATGATCAACGTGCTGCTCCCCGAAGCCTCGTCGCTCGAACGCACACAGGCCTTTCTGAAAAAGGTTAATAAAATCATCGGCGAAACCGATGGCCTGCGCGACTTCATGACGATCTCCGGCTACTCCATCCTCGACGGTGCCGCCATTCCAAATGCCGGCTTCAGCGTGATGGTTTTCAAAAACTGGGACGAACGCGGCAAGGGCGAGCATCAGTCCGATATCCTTCAAAGCCTCAACATGCGCCTTTCGCAGCTCAAGGACGGCATCGCCTTCGCCTTTCCCATGCCCTCGCTTCCGGGGGTTGGAATGTCCGGCGGGCTCGTGATGCAGCTACAGGATCGCGGCGGGGTAGGCATGTCCACCCTCCAGCAGGTGGCCGACGAATTCATGAACGACGGCAACGCCCAGGCCGGCCTGCAAGGCATGTACACCACCTTCCGCGCCAATGTGCCACAACTGTTTGTCGACATCGACCGCGACCAGGTGCTTACGAAAAACGTGGCCATGACCTCGATCTTCAACGCCTTGCAATACTACTACGGCTCGGTCTACATGAACGACTTCACCTACATGAACCGCGTCTTCCAGGTCAAGGCCCAGGCCGCACCGAAATACCGAATCGATGCCGACCAGATCCGCAATCTGGAAATCCGTAGCCGCGATGGAAAAATGATGCCGCTCGGCTCCGTGATGTCCGTAAAGGAGATCCTCGGCCCGCAGTCGATCGTTCGCTACAACATGTATCCTGCCGCCAAGATCATGGGACAGCCCGGCGACGGATTCAGTACCGGCCAGGCCATGGCGATTGTCGAGGATATGGCAAAGACCAAACTTCCCGCCTCCATGGGTCTTGAATGGACCGAGCTTTCCTACCAGGAAAAAGCGGCGCAAGGTGGATCGAACATCATCTACATCCTCGCCATTATTCTTGTCTATCTCGTACTCGCCGCGCAGTACGAAAGCTGGAGCATTCCCGTCTCCGTGGTGCTCTCCGTACCCACTGCCCTGCTCGGTGCCGTGATCGCGCTGACCGTCGGCAAGATGAGCATGGACATCTATGGCCAGGTCGGCATCGTCCTCCTGATCGGGCTCTGCACCAAGACCGCCATCCTGATCGTCGAATTCGCCAAGGTGGAGCACGACGAGGGCAAGAGCATCTTCGATGCCGCCATGTCGGCGGCCAGCCTGCGCTTCCGCGCCGTCCTGATGACCGCCTTCTCCTTCATCCTCGGCGTGCTCCCGCTCCTGATGGCCAGCGGAGCCGGTGCCGAAAGCCGCAAGGTACTCGGAACCACCGTATTCGGCGGCATGCTTGTCGCCACTGTCGCCAGTCTCATCTTCGTGCCCATGCTCTACTTCATCGTCCAGAAGGCCTCAGAAAGGAAAAAGTCGCCCCAAACACAAGATGATACGGAGTTAACTTAAATTCATATTGAGTGAACCATGCTGAAAGCGGAGCGAGCTGAAGTTTAAATCCGCTCGGGGGTTTCGATGCCGAGGAGGTCGAGACCCTGGCGGAGGGTGGCCGCGGTGGCGCGGCAGAGGCGGATGCGGCTTTCGCGGACGCCTTCGTCGGCCTTGAGGAAGGGGACGTTCTGATAGAAGCTGCTGTAGATCTGCGCGAGGTCGTAGAGATAGTCAGCCAGAATGTTGGGGCGATAGTTGGAGGCGGCCGCGCGGATGGCGGCGGGGAAGCGGGAAAGCTTGATGGCGATGCGGCGCTCCAACTCGTGCTCGATTGCGATCGGATGCTCTTCGAGCCTGGCATCGGAATATGCGGCATGGAACTTGTCGGAGACAGACGAGATCCGCGCGTAGGCATATTGCAGGTAGGGGGCGGAGTTGCCCTCCATGTTGAGCGCCTTTTCCCAGGTGAAGGTGACGAGGCTCTGCGGATTCTGGCTGAGGTCGGTATATTTTATGGCGCCGATCCCGATGGCGCGGGCGAGCTCCTTCTGCTGCGCATCGGGCATCTCGGGGCTGCTGGATTTTACCATTTCGAGCGCGCGGGCTTCGGCTTCGTCGAGTAGCGCGGCGAGTTTAATGACGTTGCCCTCGCGGGTGGAGAAGGTGGCTTCGGGTAGCCGCATGAGTCCAAACCAGACGTGGACAAGGTTGGCCTCCATGCCAAGCTTTTCGGCGATGGTGAAAAACTGCCTGAAGTGGAGCTGCTGGCGCTCGTCGGTGATGTAGATGATGCGCTCGGGATCGAACTCTTCGATGCGCGACTGCACGGTGGCGAGGTCGGTGGTGGCATAGTTGTAGCCGCCGTCGCTTTTGCGGACGATGCAGACGGGCATGCCGTCCTCTTCAAGGTCGACGATCAACGCGCCGTCGCTCTCCTTGGCCAGTCCCTTTTCTTCCAAGGCTTGGATTATTTTGGGCAGGCGGTCGTTGTAGAAGCTTTCGCCGCGGTAGAGATCGAATTTGACGCCGAGCCGGCCGTAGATGGCGTTGAATTCGCCGATGGAGAGTTCAACAAACTTTTCCCACAGCGCGCGATTGTCGGCATCGCCCTGCTGGAGCTTCACCAGCTCGGCCTTGGCCTTTTCGCGCCAGGTTTCGTCCTCTTTGGATTTGTTGTAGCTCGCAACATAGATGCGCTCCAGCTCGTCGATGGGCGATGCCTCCAGCGCGGCTTCGTCGACAAAGGCACGATAGCCGACGAGCATCAGGCCAAACTGGGTGCCCCAGTCGCCGAGGTGGTTGTCGGCAATTACGTTGTAGCCGAGGAAGCGGTAGAGGCGGTCGATGGCGTTGCCGATCACGGTGGAGCGGATATGGCCGATGTGCATCGGCTTGGCGACGTTGGGGCTGGAATAGTCGAGGATGACCGTCTTCCCCTGCCCCGCCTGCTCCACGCCCAGGTGCGGATCGTTTTCCAGCGATTGGATATGCTCGGCCAACGCGGCGTTGGAGAGGAAAAAATTGATGAAGCCCGGCCCGGCAATCTCGATCTTTTCGACAAAGTCCGGCAACGTTGCGGCATCGGCGAATTCCTGCGCGATCTGGCGGGGCGCTTTCTTGAGCACCTTGGCCAGCTCCATCGCGGCGTTGCATTGGTAGTCGCCAAACTTTTCGTTGTTGGTCGGCGAAACGCCCAGCTTTGTTCCGGACTCGTCGAGCCCGAAAAC
>WFRA01000077.1 GCA_015486775.1 Kiritimatiellales bacterium
AATCTATAAAAACTTACTTTCCAACTCTCTTCCCTATTCGCGAGATTCGCGCGATTAGCGATCCAAAACTCTTTCGTCTGAGTACAGGAATGCTGTGTAAACATGATCGAATTTGAAAAGTAAGGTACTAATCCACTAATCCATTCATCCACTCATCCACTAATCCATCAATCCACTCATCCATCCAATTTACCATGAATATTCTCGAACAGATTGTTGTCGATAAGCGGATTGAAGTTGAGCAGAAAAAAAAGGCTCTCCCTATGGAGGTGCTTCGCACGCAAATGGGAACGGTTCCGGAACGTCCGGATTTTGTGCAGGCTTTGCATGCGGCTCCAATGGGGCTGATTGCGGAGGTGAAGCGACGGTCGCCATCGGCGGGAGTGATCCGCGATCCGTTCGATCCGACGGTGATCGCGAAGGAGTACGAGGCGAACGGGGCGAGTGCGATCTCGTGCCTGATGGACTACACCTATTTTGGCGGCGGGGCGGCCGATTTTTCCGAGGTCCGCAACGCGGTTGCGCTGCCGATGCTCTACAAGGAGTTCGTGGTCGACCCCTGGCAGATTGTCCATGCCAAGACGATGGGTGCTTCGGCGGTGCTGCTGATTGTCGGGGTGTTGTCGGATCGGGAGCTTCTCTCCTTTATGAAGGAGATCCAATCCCTGGAACTCCAGCCGCTGATTGAGGTGCATGATCGCGAAGAGATGCAACGTGCCATTGATGTGGGAGCGGACTGCATCGGGATCAATAACCGAAACCTAAAAACGTTTGTGACGACCTTGGAGACGACTTACGAGCTCAAGGCGATGGCACCGGTGGACTGCACGCTGGTGAGCGAGAGCGGGATCAAGACTCCGGAGGATGTGGCGGGACTCAAAGCCGCCGGGGTGCAGGCCATTCTGGTGGGCGAAAGCCTGCTACGGGAAACCTCTCCCGGCGCGGCGGCCAAGCGATTGCTCTCGCTGGTTTGAACCCTCGCGAACGAACCGAAAAAAAGGCCGGGGCAAAAAAACGAAGGGAGCGCATTAAAATGCTTGATTATGGTTTTGGGATAGGTACTATGTGCGCGTTCTTATCCTTGTGTGGACGAAGGCATGCGGCCTTGGGTTGCTTTTCCCGGTGGGGGAGGCTGATGGTTCCGAGGTCGGTGGCGTGTTTGCTGTTGGTTGGGTTGATCGATGGGAATGCGGGATAGTTTGTCGAGGATCGAATGGAAAGAATAGGGTGATTAGTCGTAGCAAATGCTGACCGCGGACCCTGATGAACTCGCGGTGTGTTCAGTATTTTAATAATAGAGGGGAAGGAAAATGAAGAAAACCTGTATCTCAACTCTGCTGGTTGTGCTTCTGGCCGGAGCACAGATGGTTCGAGCCGAGGAAAGCATGGATGATGTCTTTGCTCAGCTGGATGCCGCGAACAACGCAGGAGGGCAACCTGTCGAGGCCGTTGCGGTCGCACCCGCCGCCACGGCGCAAGTGGACGATGTGGCTCCCGCGGCCGTCGAATCCGCCGACAATGCGGCTCCGCAGGATTCGGGAACGGCGGTTGCCGCCTCCCAGCCTGACATGGCCGACCGGCTGCTCGACAAGGGAATCGATCTCTACAGGAAGGGAAAGTTCGACGAAGCGTTGACCGTGTTTGACACGGTGATTGCCCTGGACAAGTTCAACGACCGGGCCGTCGCGTACAAAAAGCGCACATCGCAGCGCATTTTATCCAAAGAAGGTGCCAAGAAGGCCACCACCCGCGCTTTGGCTCTTGCCGAGGTTCAGGAAGCCTGGAGTCCGACCCCCAAAGCACTCGCTTCGGTGGATACCCCAAAGAATGCCGCCGAGGAGGCGAATGAAGCTGCGGTTCGCCGGATGGAGGCTCGCCTGAAGTCTATCAACATCCCTCTTCTTGACTTCCAGAATACCAGCATCCAGGACATCATGCTTTTCCTCTCCGCAGGAAGCCGTTCGGCGGATCCCACGGGCAAAGGGGTGAATATTCTGCTTCTCGGGATGGATTCCGCAGAGAATGTGAATCTCTCTTTGAGTATCACCGACATCAGCCTCTACGACGCGTTGCGGCTGGTTGCGGGAATGAGCTCCTTCAAGCTGGAGATAAAGCCCAATGCCGTAGCCGTCATGCCCGCTGGCTTTGTGCCCGCTTCGGAGATGGTGACAAAATCCTACAAGGTTGTCCCCGAGGTCGGGGAGGAGCTTCAGGCGGCGGCCGGCGGTTCCGATGCCGGTGCCGAGGATCTGTTTGGGGATTCCACCTCGTCCGCCAGTTCCGATACGGAACCTGCCGATGTGGCCGGTTTCTTTTCTGTCATCGACTTCCCCAAGGGGGCGGTGGCAACCTATCAGCCCCGCTTCCACAAACTCTATGTAAAGAATACGCCGCGCAACATCGAGGGGATCGAATCCATTCTGGCCGACCTCGAGGAAAAAGCCGCTTTGGCTCGCTCTCAGCAGGTTGAGATCGAAGCGAAATTCGTCGAGTTCAACGAAGGCGCCCTCGAAGAGCTTGGTTTCGACTGGAACATTTACGGCGGCGGAAAGGTGGCCGGCTTCCAGATGGATCCGCGGAATGCAGCGGGGGGCACGGATTCGAATACCGGAGTGCCCATCCTCAAAAACGGGATTGGAAGCGGAACTACGGCCGATGGCCGCCCCGGGCAGAGTCTGCTGGGCGTTTTGCGCGACAGCACAAAGGCATTCTTGCCGGGTGCAAGCGGTCTTGCCGGGTTGCTGGGCGGAACCCCCTCCACCATGATGGTGGGCAACGGGGATGTCGATCTGATGATCAAGGCCATGCAGCACGACGGTTCGGCCGATGTGTTGTCGGCACCGAAAGTAACCACCAAGAGCGGTTCCGAGGCCATCATCCGCGTGGCCGAAACCCACCGCTACCCGCAGGACTTCGATGTGGAGACCGGGCAGCGCACCTCGCCGGTCGTGAAACCGCAGGACTGGGCGGATTTCGACCTGGGCGTTACGCTGAAGGTGACTCCGGAAGTCAACGCGGAAAACAACACCATCGACCTTTCTCTCCACCCAGAATCGATGAAGTTTCTGGGGTTTGAGAAGTATAAGGTGGGATCCAACGGCTATGGAGCCCCCAAAAACCCACCTACCGCTTGGGATCCGACTTTGGATCGAACCCTCTTCGCCAAGATGCCCTATTTCCGACGCCGTAGCGTCGAGACGCAGGTGACCATTGCCGACGGCAGCACGGTGGTCATGGGCGGGCTGGTTGACGAGACCACCGAGACCTTCCGCGATCAGGTTCCGATTCTGGGCGACATTCCCTATCTCGGGCGCCTCTTCAGGAGCGAAGGGTCGCGTTCGGTCAAGAAAAACCTGGTGATCTATGTGACCGCCAAGCAGGTCGACGCCAGCGGAATGAGTGTTGCGGAGCGCAGGCTGGTTCGCGCCGGTGGCAATGGAACAGGAGCCCTTTAAGGATGTATACAATGCTTAAATCAGGAATCGAGGGGAAGAAAATGATGAAAACCTATATCTCGGCCTTATTGATCGTGCTCGTGGCCGGAGCGCAGATGGTGCAGGCCAAGGAAAGTGTGGACGATGTCTTGGCGCAGTTGAATGCCGCGGAGGGTGGCACATACACGCCGCCTCCCGAAAAGGTTGCCGCTCCGGTGGTGGCCAAGAATGGAGCAGCTGGCGAGGCGGCTGATGTGGCCAAGTCGGTGCCCGCCAAATCCCAGCCGCAGGAAGCGGTCGCCCAGATGGTGCCTTCTGGAACGGATGCGCTTGATCGGCTGCTTGACCGCGGGGTCGAGTTCTATAAGCAGGGGAAATTCGACGAGGCGCTGGCTGTGTTCGATACCGTTCTTTCGCTGGATCGCCTTAATGGCCGAGCCAACAGCTACAAGATGCGCATCGCGCAACGTCTGGATTCGCAGGCGGTCGGGCGGAAATCGGCCAACCGGGTAGAGGCGCTTTCCAATGTCGAGTCCGCTTGGACTCCGGAGAGCAAAAAGCTGGTGAAGGTGGAGGCCGACAACGAAGGTGAGGTGAAGCTGGACGCCGATGCAGTGGCCGTCCAGAAGCTGGAAGCGCGTCTCAAGGCAATCACGATCCCGAGCATGGATTTTACGGATGCGCCGATCGGGGACGTGATTGATTTTCTTTCGCAGGCCAGCCGCTCGGGTGGCGGATCGGATGTGGACTTCCTGATGGTCGGTGATGTTTCGGATGGCGGAGGGATCACGGTCTCCATTCGCGACATGAGTCTCTACGAAACGCTCCAGTTTGTGGTGGGAATGGCGTCGCTCAAGTTTGAGGTTCTGCCAAGTGCGGTGGCCATCATGCCGGTTGGCTATGTTCCGCTTTCTGCGCTGGCCATGGAGTCCTTCGATGTCTCCCCCTCCGTGGGCGATGAGCTCGGTTCGGCCGCTAGCGATTCCGATGCTGGCGCGGATAACCTTTTTGGCGATGATTCCGGCGACTCCTCCGACACCGGGGTTGCGGATGTGGCTGCATATTTCAGCACGGTCGACTTCCCCGAAGGGGCATCGGCCATCTACCACCCCAAGTTCCACAAGCTGTTCGTCAAGAACACGCCGGACAATCTCAAGGCGATCAAGGGTATTCTGGGCGACCTCGAAGAAGAGGCGATCCTGCGCGATGCGCAGCAGGTCGAGATCGAGACCAAGTTTGTCGAGTTTAGCGAAGGCGCCCTCGAGGAGCTTGGCTTCGACTGGAATGTGTATGGAAACGGAACGGTGGCCGGCATGCAGCTCGATCCCCGGAATGCGGCGAGTACCGGTACTGATCCGAATACCGGGCAGCCCCTCCTCCAAAACGGGGTTGCAGGCGATCAGCGCCCCGGCCAGAACCTCCTGGGGGGGGACTCCCGGCGCACCAATGTGAATGGTTTTGAGACCGTCAAATCGGGTTTGCTTGGCCTGATGGGTGGAAGCCCCGGCTCCATGATGGTCGGCAACGGAGACGTGGATCTCATGATCACCGCCCTAGAACAGTCGGGCAATGCCGACGTGCTCTCCGCACCGAGGGTCACCACCAAGAGCGGTTCCGAGGCAACGATTCGTGTGGCCGAGACCCACCGCTATCCGCAGGACTATGATGTGGAGACCGGACAGCGCACTTCCCCGGTCGTCAAACCGCAGGACTGGGAGGATTTCGACCTAGGGGTTTCCTTGAAGGTGACTCCGGTGGTCAATCCCGATAGCGGCACCATCGATCTCGACCTGCAGCCGCAAACCATGAAATACACCGGCATGGATGAATATACGGTGGGATTCAACCTGTTCGATTCGTCCGGAAGCACGTCTCCGGAGATTTCGGGCGACGGTTTGCCTCTCATTGCTCGCATGCCCTACTTTGAGCGGCGCTCCGTGCAGAGTCAGGTGACCATCGACGATGGCCAGACCGTGGTGATGGGCGGAATGGTCGACGAGCGAACCGAGGAGTTCAGCGATCAGGTTCCGATTTTGGGCGATATCCCCTACCTTGGCCGTCTTTTCCGCAACGAAGGAACCCGTTCCTACAAGCGGAACCTCGTTGTCTACGTGAAAGCCAGTATTGTCGACCAGTTCGGCATGACTCGGACCACGCGCGAGGCATACCGGCAGGCCAACGCGGACTAACTGTTCTTGCCAGATCGGAAAAACCCGCCTCTTGCATGGGCGGGTTTTTTTGTGGATCGTTCCCGGAAATCGGGGTGGGAAGAATTCGGGCGCGGTGGAAGCTTGCAAAGGAGGCGTCTCTTGAAGTTTGTTGCATTCGATTTGGAAACTACGGGAACAAAGCCGACGGCGGATAGGATTGTCGAGATCGGTGCCGTACTCTTCGACGGGGACAACGCGCTCAAGGGATACGGAACCCTGGTCAATCCGGGCGTGCCCGTTCCGCCCGATGCCTCGGCGGTCAATGGCATCACCGATGACATGCTGCGGGGCAAGCCACCCATTGCCGAGGTGCTGGGGGAATTCGCCGCTTTTTGCGGGGATCTCCCGCTGGTGGCGCACAACGCCCCCTTCGATTTCAAGTTCCTGCTTGAGGACATCAAGTTGCACCGCGCAGCCGCGCCGAAGGGCGTGGTGCTCGACACGTTGCCGCTTGCCCGCAAGATATTTCCCGGCCTGCCCAACTACCGGCTCGGAACGCTGGTTCGCCATTTTGGGTTTCCCAGCGGAACCTTCCATCGCGCGGAGGAGGACAGCGCCTACTGCGGGCTACTCTTCACCAAGATTCTCCAGACCTTGGAACTGCGCCACGAACCCTGCGCAGCGGACGATCTCGTCCGCCTGGTTGGCAAGCAGGAGCTACGTTTCCCGCAGTTTGCGCCCACGAACCAACTGGATCTGTTCTAGGGGATCAGGTCACCCCTATGAAAACTTAATCCGAGGGATTTTCGTTCTCCAACTCCCGCATGATGAGTTCGGCGGGGGTGAGGAATTTCTTGTCGCTGTTGCAGGCCTTGCAGCAGGGGACGCAGTTTGTCCGGGTGCTTTTCCCTCCGCGAACGACGGGCAGGATGTGGTCCATCGTGAGTTCCGGGGGTTGGAAGGTTTTGCCGCAATAGTGGCATATGCCCCGAGCGAGCTGCCGCTGCCACCAGTCGCTCTTGCGCAGCTCCCTGGCCTTGGCGCGTTCGCGCGCCACATGCCGGGGATCCTTTTTGATCTCAATCCATTCGTCCGCCACTGTGCTACTCCATTTCTAAGGAGTGGAAGATAGTCGTCGCCCCGCCTGGGTACAATGAAAATGGCGGGCACAAAAAAAGCGGCCAGCGGCCGCTTTCCGATTCGCTGTTTTCGCCTAGCCGGCGGAAATGGCATCCACCGGGCAGGAATCGACGCATGCGCCGCAATCGGTGCAGGCATCCGCGTCGATCACAAACTGGTCGTCGCCTTGGCTGATGGCCTCCACCGGGCAGGTGGGTTCGCATGCGCCGCAGGAAATACATTCGCTTGAAATTACATGTGCCATGATCAATCTCCTTGGTTTATTGGTACGTTTTTCTGCGCAAATTTGAGGGAATATACCAGCAAAAATCTTGATTGCAGTCATAATTTTGCGGCATACACATGTTTATACGTAGATTCAATTCAAAAAAGGAAGGGCGGAAAATGGAGAAACCAAAGGATGATCAGGAACTGGCGGAGGAGGTGCGCAGTTCGGTGGACGAGGCTTGGCCTCTTTTTGTAGATTTCCTGAAAAAGAAGCAGGCGCGGGTGACCCAGGCTCGGAAGATTGTGTTGCGGAAGGTCTTTTCCCGGCATGACCATTTTTGCGCGGACGATCTGGCCGCGGAGCTTTCGAGCGGTTTGGACCATGTGAGCCGCGGCACGGTCTACCGCACCCTGGCCCTGATGGAGGAGGCGGGCTTTGTGCGGGTGATCCGCAATACCGACGGGCATGCCCACTACGAGCATGTCTTCAACCATCCCAACCATGAGCATATGATCTGTGATGTGTGCGGGGAGTTCATCGAGTTTTCGGACGACCGGATCGCCGAGCGCATCGCCTTGGCGTGCGGGCAAAAAAACTTTGCGCAGCGCACGTACCGGATCGTGGTTTTTGGAACCTGCGAGGCGTGCGGCAGGTAGGGCACCTATTTTTTCCGGGATTTGGCCAGCGCGGCCTGGTATTCGCGCAGGTCGCACGACGGGCAGGTGATCCGCTCGCCCTTGTAGACCACGCAGTCGTGGTTCCCCGAGCAGCCGGGTTTTTCCCGCCGCACCCCGTTGCGTAGCGCTAGGATGCCCAGTGGGACGCCCACGAGAACCAGCACCGCCCCGAACAATGTGATAAATGCCATCATGCCATGCCTGTTGGTGGAAATAATTAGTTTCGGGGAATCGACCTCTCCCCCCAGCAACACTTGACACTTACCCCTCCGCGAACGATACTGCAACCTTTTGTCGATGGAATGATTCCCCGACGAACCTGCCGAAAACCCGGAAAAATTCGATGCCCATGAGAAAAAAACAGAAGAAACACAGCTCTTCGCACAAAGCGGGTGTTGCCGAGCACGTTTCGGCACCCGCCGATTTCTACTCCGCCAGCCCGGTCGAAAGGCCGCTCCACGACGACCGCCGGACCGCCGATGCCCGCGATGTGCGCAAGACGAGGCGCCACCAGAAGGTGGCGGGGAAACGGAAGGAGCAGGTAGATATTCGTGACAAGGCCGCTCTGGTGGCTATTCTCCGCTCGATCGTGGTGATCTTGCTATTGCTGATCGCGCTTTTCGTGCTCTGGAAGGGTACGGCGCTCTACGAAGAAAACCGGATTGCCAGAGAGGTGGAGGGTTCTCCCGTTCAGGAGCAAACGCCTGTGATGCAGGCGGTGGAGCTGGTCGAGGATTTCGATATCCAGAACCAGGAGGAGCGCAAGAAATTTGCGGAGCGGATCGAAAGCTGGAAGGAGGCCGACCGGCTGGTGCGCTCGGCGGATGCGCTGCTGTTGCGCAATCTCTACGACCAAGCGATCGCACAATGTCAGGATGCTTTAGAGAGCGATCCCTCGCACCGGGGCGCCCTGGAGCGGCTGGGGAAACTGTACTATGCCAAGAAGGACTATGCCGCCGCGGCCAACGCCTACATCCGCCTGATGAGCGTCGATCCTTCCCATAAGGAGATTCAGAAAAAGCTGATCCAGGCGCTGGATGCGTATGGCGACAACAAGGCGGTCGAGTACATGGCCAGGTGGTATTTCGACCAGAACCTGTACGATCCCGATGTCCAGCGCTACCTGGCCCACGCGCTCTACAACGAGGAAGAGTTCGATAAGGCCGTGGAGGCCTACGACCGGGTGCTGCGCGACTCGCCGGACGATACCGTGGCCATGGAGCAGCAGGCTACGGCCTGCATGCAGGTCAAGCAGTACGAAAAGGCACTGGAACTGCTGGAAACCCTGCGGCGCAAAGACTACCGCAACCCCGCCTACTACAAGCAGATTGTCATTTGCAACGCCCAGCTAAAGCGCGGCAAGGAAACCGTCGATACCCTTGGGCGGGCCGCCCAGCTTTTTGGCGAGCAGATGGTGCTGGGGCTGCTCCAGAATCCGCAGCTCGATCCCGTGCGCGAGGATCCCGCCTTCCAGGGCTTTGCCGACCGCGTCGGCGGCGAGGAGTTCCGACAATGGCTCGAAAAGATGGCCAAGGGCATCAAGGTCGGGAAGCAGGATTTGCCGGAACCCCGGAAATTGCAGCTCGATGTGCCCGACATCCAGCGGGAAGATGCCGAGTTGCTGAAGCTCAAAAAATAACACATCCCTCCGGCCATGGATATCCTGTTCATATCGTATGCGGATGTGTCGATGCGCCGGGGGAGCGTACGAGCC
>WFRA01000078.1 GCA_015486775.1 Kiritimatiellales bacterium
GGACGGGCACCTACACCATTTCCGGCGGGGAGCTGGTTTCGTCGAGCTACATCGAGATCAAGCACGCGGGCAGCACCTTCATAGTGGACGGCTCCGGCGCGGCCTCCATCCAGACCGGCTGGCTGTGGGGACACGACGGCATCCTGCGCTTCAACCTGGACGCGAACGGCGCCACGCCGATCGAGGTGGGCGACGATGGGGCGGTGCTGACCAACATGACGCTGGAAATCGACGCCCTGCCCGGCTTCGACGGGCAGGTCGGCGACACCTACGACCTGGTCCGGACGACCGGAAGCATCCAGGCAACGGGGCTTGCCGTAACCAACAAGACATCCGCGAGGCTGGATTGGGACATTGCCCAGGCGGGCGGAAGCAACATTCTCCGCGTGGTGGTTGTTCCCGAATTCTACGCCACGAACTCCCCCCTCCGGGTGGTTTCCTACAACATCCGCCGCGGGCTGGGAACCGACGACACGACCGACATCGACCGCACGGGCGATGTGCTGGAACCGCTGCTTCCCGATTTCGTGGCGCTTTCCGAGGTGGACAGCAATGCGGTGCGTAGCGCGAATGTGGACCAAGCAAAGGTGCTGGGGGACCGGCTGGGCATGGAGCATCGCTTCTACAAGACCCTCGACAAGGATTCAGGAAATTATTTTCAAAAGGGCGCCTACGGGGAAGCCCTGTTGTCCCGTTTCCATATCGACAATACCATTTACCACGACTTGCCCCACCAAACGGACGAGGAGCCGCGCGTGGCGATCGAAATCGAGGTGCAGGTGCCCGATATCTACGGGAACCAGCAGACCGTTTCCTTTATTTCCACGCATCTCGCGCATGAAAACGAGGCGGCAAGAAACGCCCAGTCGCAGGCATTGGTGGATGATCTGGAAAATGTGAATCATCCGATCATCCTTTCTGGAGACCTTAATTCATATCCGGACAGTCAGGCGATATCGAACTTTACTGCTGCGGGATTCATTGTTTCCGACGAGCAGTTGGGGTTGACCTTCAACTCCACGAACCCGACCGAAAAAATTGATTTTGTGCTGACGCGTGGGTTGCCAGTGTGGCATTCGTCCAGAGCCAAGGTCATCGACGAAGAACTCGCCTCCGACCATCGCCCGCTCCTCGTTCCGGTGACGGTTGGCCAACCCTCGGCTCAATGGCTGGGGGATTACGGATTGCCTTCCAGCATCTTGGAAAGCTTTACTGACCCGGACGGCGATGGAGCCGACAACTATTCGGAATGGAAGGCGGGGACCAACCCAACCAATGCGCTTTCCTTCTTCGGGTTCCAGGCCGGGAGCGGCCCTGTGGCAACCGGATTCCAGCTTCAGTGGAACAGCATCACCGACCGCACCTACCGGGTCGAAAGGAGCACCAACCTGGTCGACGGCGTTTTCCAGACCCTGGAAAGCGGCGTCCAGGGATTGGAAGGCACCACGGAATTCATCGACACCAACGCTGTCGGGAACCCGCAGGTGTATTATCGAGTCCATGTGGAATAGCCGTTTCATGGAATCGAAACCATCAATAGGAACGGCAAAACCCGGCGGTTTTGCAGGGGTTCAAGGGGGATAGGATTATGGCCTGTGACACAATTGAAGAAAATACAAATACCTCGCGGCTATTGTCACTAGATGCATTTCGTGGATTTATAATGCTTCTGTTGATTGGTGAGTTTTCCGGTTTGTTCCAATATCTGGTTGACCCTGTATTTGAAGGAAGTGTCATCGGTTTTATCGGAGAGCAACTCCACCATCAACAATGGCATGGTCTCCACTTTTGGGATTTGATACAGCCCTGTTTTATGTTCATTGTCGGCGTGGCGATCCCGTTCTCGGAAAGAAACAGGTTGCGGAAAGGCTATACAGGTCAGGAGGTTCTGAGGCATGCGCTAATTCGCTCTGGACTTCTGCTGTTGCTTGGGTGGGGACTCTACTGCGTTAGGGCCGACAAAATTGTTTTCCAGTTCCAGAACGTCCTGGCCCAGCTGTCCGTCACCTATTTGATAGCCTTCCTGCTGCGGAACAGATCCATAAGGCTACAGCTTGCTGTGAGTGTTGGATTTATTGCTTTAAGCGAATTGCTATACA
>WFRA01000079.1 GCA_015486775.1 Kiritimatiellales bacterium
GAATAGGCCTTCACCTCCGTTTTGGGGAGGTCGGCCAGAGGAAAGAGCAAGTAGGCCAGCTGCCGCTGGTCGAGCCGGTGCAGGAAATAGGACTGATCCTTTTTCGGATCTCTGGCGCAGAGCAGATGGTATTTCCCCTCGCTGCCTTTTTCCACCCGGGCATAGTGACCCATGGCGAGATGGCCGCAGCGCAACTGGATGGCTCGGTCGAGCAGGAAGCCGAACTTCACGAAGGCGTTGCAGAGGATGCAGGGCGACGGCGTGCGCCCCGAGGCATATTCGGCCACGAACGGATCGACGATTTTCTCGGTGAAGATTTCCTGCGCGTTGACCACATAATGGCGGATGCCGAGGAAGGAGCAGACCTTGCGGGCGCGCTCGACATCCTCCAGCGAACAGCAGCGCGAGCCGTCCTTCCACATGTGGGCCGTGAGGCCGATCACCTCGAAGCCCTGATCGACCAGCATGGCCGCAGCGGCGGAGCTGTCGGTTCCCCCGCTCATGCCGACGGCCACGCGCTTTCTGGAATCGGAATGGTCGTGAGTGGACATGCGCGGAACATAGCCACACTCCGGAAGGATGGCAAGTACGGGCTGCCCGTTCTACGCGGCTCGGGGTGCGGCTAGGCATCCTTCGGGGCAAAGCTTTTCCGGTCCGGATGGTTGCACAGAACCATGCCGCCATAGCGGACGGCATAGCGGCAGGCTTGCTTGCTCTCATTTCGGCACAGGGAATAGCCGGGAAGGTAGTCCACCGCAACGCAATCGGAAAAGTCGCTTTTCCAAATGCTGGAAAACTCTTCTTTCGCCCTTGCTTTTTTCCAAAATCCCCACATACTCCACCATCCAATTATGTGTTCAGCCCCGACGCGGCCACATACTTTCAAAGGAGCATCAGGAACACAAAGGGAATCACTCGACTTTTTTTAGTACTTTTTACTAGACGCGGTAGCAACGGCTATCCTATAACCCATTTTTTAACAACCAACAAGAGGTAACTACTATGGCAACGAATCCGATTGGGAAAAATACAAAAACCATTGGCATCAATATGTCGAAAGAGATGGCCGACGAACTTGAAAAGCGTGCGAGTTCCATGCACCTTTCCACCAGCAAATACTGCAAGGTCATCCTGACGCAATGGATGGATTCCGGCAAGAAGCTGGTGCTTCAGGAAAAGAAGTAGACCCGCTTCAAGAAGACAAGACGGCGCAAGGCTTCGTTCCGAAGCCTTGCGCTTGTTCCTACGATTCGCTGAGCCGCTTGGCGGGCTTTTCATAGAACAGGCGGTGCGCCTCGGCGAGTATGCCGGGAATGCGGTCGGCGAACGGACTGCTGGACAGGCAGGCCCAGTCCTGATTTTCCACATCCACGGCCGGCATCCCTGGAAACCAATGCTCGGCGTTGCCGAGCAGGTTATAGCGCATTTTCGCAAACTCCGTCAGATCCAGCCCCCGGTGGAACGTCCAGAGGCGTAGGATCTCGCGCACGTTGATGTTGCCCGGGGTATTGGTGTAGTGCGGAAGACCTTCGTGCCAACGATGCACCCAGTCCGCGCCCAGATCGTTTTCCAGCGACTGGACAATCCGTGCCTCGACCTCCCCCACCACCGGATCGTTCCAATGGTTGGAAACGGCGGCGACATGCTCGTCGAAATCCGACGGCTTGGCCGCGCCGATGCTCAGCGTATGCACCTCCGGTCGCGACAGGCAATAGAGGTCGTTCCACTGCATCGGCGAGAGCGGATCGCATAGCCCGGCCATTTTTTGAGTGGGGTGGTAGAGCACCCCGCCCTTGTCGTTGGGGCTGATGATGAACACGCCCATGTCCTGCTTCGCGGCGGCCTCGACCATCGGCCAATGGATCGGGTGGTAGACAAAATACCAGTGCAGGTTGACATAGTCGAACTCGCCGGTTTCGCAGGCCGACACCACCGTCTCCGGCCCGGCATGGGTGGAGAAGCCGCAAAACCGCACGCGCCCCTCCTTCTGCAGCTGGCGGATGGCATCCAAGCAGCCCCCTTTTTTCAAACTGGTTTCCAGCAGCTCGGGCGTGTTGATTCCGTGGATCGACAGAAAGTCGACATACTCCAGCTTGAGATAGCCCATCGAGACTTCGAAAGTTTCGAGGAACTCGGCCGCCGTCTCCTTCACGTTTATCTTGGTCTGCACCAGCATTTTGTCGCGTTCGATCTTCGGCAGCACCCAACCCAACTGCATCTCCGACGACCCGTAGCCTCGGGCGGTCTCGATGTGGTTGATGCCGGTCTCCAGAGCATGGTGTACAATGGCCTCGACATTTTCCTGGATCTCCCGATCCACCTTGCCGGGCTCCAGATCCTCCCATCCCTGCTGGAAACGCATCCCGCCACAGGTCAGCACCGGCATCTGCACTTCCGTTCTTCCAAACCGTTTCGTTCGCATCGTCATGGACTATCCTTTTTTATCGAGTTCGCCGCGGATGAGTTCCGCCGTCTTCTGTCCGATGCCCGGAGCCTCGGCAATCTCCTGCAAGCTAGCACGCCCAAGCCGGGCGATCGAACCGAAATGCTTCAGCAGCATTTCCTTTTTGGCCTTTCCAATCCCTGGAATTTCGTCGAGCACCGACTCCTTGATCCGCTGGCGGCGCAGCTCGCGGTGGTAGGTGATGGCAAAGCGGTGCGCCTCGTCGCGCAGGCGCGTCACCACAGCCAGCCCGGCGGAATGGCGCGGTAAAAACAGGTTGCCGGCATTGTGCTCGTGATCCCAAACCACCTCCTCGTAGCGCTTGGCAAGTCCAACGATTGGAAGATTCCCAAGCCCCAGCAAAACCAATTCCGCCTTGGCCGCGCGTAGCTGGGTAATGCCGCCGTCCACCATCACCAGCCCCGGAAGCGGCTTCTCCTCCGCAAGCAGCCGCGAATAGCGCCGCCGCACCACCTCGGCCATCGAGCGCGGGTCGTCCGCCCCCTCGACCGTCTTGATCCGGAACCGTCGGTAGCGGTTCGGAAACGGAATGCCGTCCACCGCGCAAACCATGCTGGCCACCGAGCTGGTGCCGGAAATGTTCGAGATGTCGAAGCACTCGATCACGCGCGGCTCCGCCGGGAGCTTCAACTGCTTTTGAAGCTCCGCCAGCCCCTTGCGCGCCTCCTCCTGCTTCATCTTCGGCGTCTTGCGCACCTTAGCCTTTTCCTTCACCGCATGGCCGAGGTGGAACAGCAGGTCGCGAAGGGCGGCCGCCTCCTCGAAACGTAGCCCCTCCGCCGCCGCCGCCATCTCGCCGCGCAGCTCCTTGAGCATCCCCATCCGCTCCCCGCGAAGGAAGGCGCAGGCCTCCTCCACCCGCTCGCGGTACTCCGCCTCGGTCACCTTTCCGATGCACGGCGCCGAGCAGTCCGCAATAATGTCGTCGTTGCAATGCCGGTAGGTCTCCGCATCTGGCACGCGCGGCTTGCAGCGCCGCAACCCAAACCGCCGCTCCAGAAACCCGATCGCCACCTTCGCCGCCATGCCCGAAACATAGGGGCCGAAATAGGCCGCCCCGTCATCCTTCCGGATGCGGCACTTTCCAAGGGTTGGAAACCGGTGCTGCACATCCACGCGGATCATCGTGAAGCGCTTGTCGTCCTTCCAGAGCGTATTGTAGTGCGGGCGATACTCCTTGATCAACTTGCCCTCCGTCAGGATTGCTTCCGCCTCGGACTTGAGCACCACAATATCAAAATCGGCGATCGACCCGATCAGGCTGCGGATCTTCGGCTGCGCCGTGCGCTTTGTGTGGCTGCGAAAATAGCTCCGCACCCGCTTGCGCAGCGAGGCCGCCTTGCCGACATAGACAATCTTGCCGTCCCCATCGCGCATCAGATAGCACCCCGGAGCGTCCGGCAGGGTCTTGAGCTTTTCCTGGATGGCCTTCGAAAATTCCATGGACTGCAAATATACAGTTCCAAGGCTCCTTGGCAAAACAAGAGCGCATCGCAACTGCGCAGACCTATCATCCAGATCGACGGCCGTCGATCTGGATGATAGGTCTACTTTCCCGGTCTCTCTTGCGGATTGCCACAGATTCCCGTTTTATCGATCGCCCCGATCGTTTAGCTTTCATCCATGTGCGGACGCTTCACACAAACCAAAAGCCGGAAAGAGGTTCTCGAACAACTCGGGGAAATCGAACTCCCCCCGCTCTTCCACCGCCGCTACAACATTGCGCCCACCCAGAACGTCGCCATCATCCGCTCCAGCGAACCCCGCCGCACAACGGAATGCATCTGGGGATTCCGGAATCCAAAATCCCCGGCGCCCATCATCAACGCCCGTTCCGAAACCCTCGCCGAGCGCCCCCTATTCAAAGACCTGCTCGCCACCAACCGCTGCCTCGTTCCCGCCGACGGATTCTACGAATGGAAAGGCAAGCAGCCCTACTATTTCCAAACCTTGGAAAAGCAGCTCTTCGCCTTCGCCGGGCTCTGGCGCGGCGACCGCTGCGTGATCCTCACCCGCGCCGCCGACGAAAACATGCGCGGCATCCACCACCGCATGCCCGTGATCCTCAAGCCTTCCGACTGGCAAAGGTGGCTCTCCCCCGCCCCGGATCTAGAATCCAGATGCACGATCGTCAATCTGGATTATAGATCGGCTCCTTGTTCAATATTCGACATTCGACATTCCCTCACCGCCCACCCCGTCTCGAGCCGCGTCAACAGGGCCGCCAACGACGACCCCGCCTGCATCGAAAAAATTGCCGAACAGGCGGACTTGTTTCCGGACGGGGAGTGAACTAACCTGCCCGCCGACTTGGAGGATGCCATGAAGATACTTGTACTCAACGGACCGAACCTGAACCTGCTGGGAACCCGGGAACCAGAAATCTACGGAACCGAAACCCTGACCGATATCGAGGCACAGATGAAAACCATCTTCCCCGAGGTCGAGATCGAATTCCGGCAATCCAACTCGGAGGCGGATCTGATCACTTGGATTGGTGAGACGCGTGGGAAGTTTGACGGCATCGTCATCAATCCGGCCGCGCTCACCCACACCAGCCTGGGGCTGTGCGACGCACTCAAGGCGGTAGCCGATGTGGTTCCCGCCGTGGAGGTTCACCTGAGCAACACGCATACCCGCGAAGCGATCCGCCACAAGAGCCTCACTGCCCCCGCCTGCATCGGGCAGATTATGGGGTTCCAGGGCTTTGGCTACACGCTGGCGCTACGGGCGCTGGTACAAAAGCTGAGTGCCTGAGCGTGGAGCAGGGTTCTCTGTCGCAGGCTCCAGAATGGCTTCGCGCCAGCCTGCTCATTCAAGAATAGGGCAGGCTGGAAAGCCCGCCCCACCTACTTTCGTATGAGCTTGCGAAAGGCTTCGTCGAAAACCTGCAACGGCGGAATATTGCGATCGAGGCGGTGCGCCATCCCCTCCACGATCTGGATGGCCTGGAGCGCGGAAGAAGGGGTGTGCCGCGCGGCCTGTTCGGCGAGCGCGTTCCGGTCGTCGGAAAAAACAAGGTGCGTCCCGTCCACGCCGGAAACCAGCATGAGGATGTCGCGGTGCCAATCGAGCACAATGCGGAAAACCTCGGACTGCACCTCTTTCAAGCGGGCGTTGGTCCGGGCTTCCAGAATGGTCTTGAGCCTGGACTCGTCCAGCGCCTCTTCGTCGAGGTCGAGCTCGCCGGAAACCGCGTCGGAAATCTCGCCCTTGACTTCGTCGAAAACCACTTTAAGGCGCCCCGCAACCAACGCGGCATCCAGCCCGTTGCGGGGCGGGAGGAGGCGCAGGATCTCCATCAGGGGTTCCCGCCAGGC
>WFRA01000080.1 GCA_015486775.1 Kiritimatiellales bacterium
AATCAAAGAGATGCTCGACCGCGGCGAGCCGATGCCCGCCTACTTCAAAGACCACCCTGTCTACTATGCCGGCCCGGCCAAGACCCCGAAGGGCAAGCCCTCCGGCTCCTTCGGCCCCACCACCGCCCAGCGGATGGATCCCTACGTCGAACCCTTCCAGGCCCGGCGCGGCTCCATGGTCATGCTCGCCAAAGGCAACCGCTCCCAGGCCGTCACCGACTCTTGCCAAAAGCACGGCGGCTTCTACCTCGGCTCCCTCGGCGGCCCCGCCGCCCTGCTCGCCGAAAAAAACATCAAGTCCGTCGAGGTGGTCGACTTCGAGGAACTCGGCATGGAGGCCGTCCGCAAGATCGAGGTCGTCGACTTCCCCGCCGTCATCCTCGTCGACGACAAAGGCCACGACTTCTTCGCCGATATCATGAGGGGGAAGTGACTTAGGGAATCGGGGATTTCACGAATAAAGTGTCGTAGACGCGACGTCCCCGTCGCGTTCTCTGTGCATGGGCAAGCGACGGGGACGTCGCTTCTACGAAAAATTGGTGCAACCCCCTCAAAGCGCGATGCCGAAAAGGATGCTGAAGAAGTGGCAGAGGCTGCCGGCCAGCACGAAGAGGTGCCAGACGGCGTGCGACCAGGGCAGCGATTTCCAGGCATAGAAAATCGCCCCGACGGTATAGCAGAGTCCGCCCGCGGCAAAGAGCACGAACCCGGCCGTGCTCAGCTCGCGGTAGAGGGGTTTGACGGCCACGACGCAGAGCCAGCCCATGAAGAGATAGCTCGCCAGCGAAACCACCTTGAAGCGTCCGGTAAAAAATATCTTGAAGACGATGCCGACCAGGGCGCATCCCCAGATGATGCCGAAAATGGTCCAGCCCAGCGCGCCGCGCAGCGGGGCGAGCGCGTACGGGGTGTAGGTGCCGGCAATCAGCAGGTAGATGGCGGAGTGGTCGACCACTTTGAGCACCTTCCGGGCACGCGGGTTCCGCGCGGAGTGGTAGAGCGTGGAGCCGAGGTAGAGCAGGATGAAGGTGGCGCCGTAGACGGAACAGCTGACCACCTCCCACGCGCTTTTCCGAAGGCTGGAAAAAACAACGAGCAGTGCCAGCACGGCGATGCCGAGAAGAAGGCCGATGCCGTGCGTGATGGAGTTGGCCAGCTCCTCGCCGGGGCTGTAGGGCGCATCGCTATCCGTTTTCGTTTTCATTGCCGCAGGAGGGTTATTTCCCCGCAATGGATTCGGCCATGCCGATGTAGGTGGCGGGGGACATTTCGAGCAGGCGCTTCTTGTCCTCTTCGGGAAGTTCCAATCCTTGGACAAAGTTTTGGATGGTCGCCTGGGTAATCTTTGCCTGACCGCGGGTGAGATCCTTGAGCTTTTCGTAGGGCTTCTCGATGCCGGCCTTGCGCATGACGGTCTGGATGGGTTCGGCAAGAACTTCCCAGGCGTTGGAAAGGTCGGCGGCCAGATTTTCCTCGCGCAGCTGGAGCTTGCCGAGCCCCTTGAGGGTGGACTGGTAGGCGATCATGCTGTAGCCAAAGCCGACGCCCATGTTGCGCAGGACAGTGGAGTCGGTGAGGTCGCGCTGGAGGCGGGAGATGGGCAGCTTGGCGGAGAGGTGGCCAAAGAGGGCATTGGCGAGGCCGAGGTTGCCCTCGGAGTTCTCGAAGTCGATGGGGTTGACCTTGTGCGGCATGGTGGAGGAGCCAACCTCGCCCTTGACGGTCTTCTGGCCGAAGTAGGCCATGGAGATATAGGTCCAGATATCGCGGTCGAGATCGAGCAGGACGGTGTTGAAACGGCTGATGGCGTCAAAGAGTTCGGCCATGTAGTCGTGGGGCTCGATCTGGGTGGTGAAGGGGTTTTGCTTCAGGCCAAGCTGGCCTTCGATGATGCCCTTGGCGAGCGCGGACCAGTCGACGTCGGGATAGGCGGAGAGATGCGCGTTGTAGTTGCCCACCGCGCCGTTGAGCTTGCCGAGAATCTCGACGGCTTCGGTCTTGCGCTTCTGGCGGCCGAGGCGGTCGGCGAATACGGACAGCTCCTTGCCGAGGGTGGTGGGCGAGGCGGTCTGCCCGTGGGTGCGTGCGAGCATCGGGACCGATTTCCAATCGCTGGAATAAGAGGCGAGCACCTCGATGATCTCCTGCTGGTGCGGCAGGAGGGCGGCGAGGCCATCCTTTAGCATCAGCGCGTGGGAGAGGTTGTTGATGTCCTCGGAGGTGCAGGCAAAGTGCAGGAATTCCGAAAGTGGTTCGAGCGAGGTGCCCGCAATCTTTTTCTTGAGGTAGTATTCCACCGCCTTGACGTCGTGGTTGGTGGTGCGCTCGATGGCCTTGACGGCCTCGGCCTCCTGCGGGGTGAAGTCGTCGGCAATGCCCATGAGCAGGTTTTGCTCCTCGGCGGTCAGCGCCCGGCATTCGGGGATGCCTGTCTCGGCGCAGAGCGCCATGAGCCAGAGCACCTCGACCCGCACGCG
>WFRA01000081.1 GCA_015486775.1 Kiritimatiellales bacterium
GCACAAAGCGGGGTCATCCCGCCAACTGGACCTTCGAGGACTGGGTTGCGCAGTTGCGTGCTTTCGCCCAGCGACGCATCAATTCCGTCGTGGTGTACCCGGTCGGCTACACGCGGCTGTGGGGCGATGCGCAGCGCCGCACTTTCCCCGAAATGGCACCGTTTCTCCAGGATGTCAACGAGGATGCAGAGCCTTTCTACGGCGCCAACTATTCGGCAAAGGCCACGTATGGCCGTTCCCCGGAGGAGATCACGCGCCTGATGCAGCGGGTGTATGCCTTTGGCCGCGAACAGTTGGGGCTTCGGTTCGAATTCACCTTCTATCTGGGCGAGTTCGAAGAACCCCTGATGCAGGCCTATCCAGAGGGAAAATGGATCAGTTGGGAAAAAACACCGCGCGTGCTCTACTTCGGCGTCGGAGGCCGCACACCAATCCTTTCCCACGCCGATCCCCGCTGCAAGGAATACAGCCAGCGTTTCTGGCGCACGTTCATCGAGACGTTCGGCACCGACCACCGCTACTGGATCGCATACCGCGAAGAGAGCCGCTCCGCCAACAATCCTAACGATCCAGACTTTGGAACCACCCAGGTTGACGCCATCGCGAAGGAGCAAGCCTGGATTCGGGAACTCGACCCCCAAGCAGAATTTTTCCACTGGGACTGGCATTTTCTTCAAACCTACGTCGATGATGCCCTCTATAAGAAGGTAGCTGCCGCTTCGAAGGATAGCGACTACCCGCACGAGGCTGTCCGCGCGTCAATGCTCGATTATTTTCGCAAGGTGCCGGCCGACATCACCATTGCAAATGTGCTCACGCCAGGCCTGTATTCCCTGCCGCCCGTCATGTATCCCTATAATATAGTCGATGTGACCAGCCACTATGGCGGCACACATCCATGGCTCATTGGGTCGTTGCTCGGGTATGCACGTCAGGACACGGGCTACGGCGGAATCTTCGTCCCCACACGTGAGTTGTTTTCATTATGGAGTCAATGGGTCAATGAAGATCCCGACATGGGCAATCGGTTGCGCGGTGTCTATCATTACAATGAGTTGGTTCAGGTAAATCCTCTTTTGAGCGAAATCGTTTCGGAGTTTGCATGGTTGGGCAAGTTGCCGACCTCTCTTGACAGCGACTCTCCTGATGAGCCGTTGCTCAACACCTATTTCACCCAACGATTTGGCGCTAAAGATGGGCCGGTGGTTCGGCGTTGCAATGCTGCAGTGTTCCGCGACATCGAAGTTCGGGATGCACGCAAGGGGACACTCTTCCAGTTTGCGCCGGAATCCATTATCGAGACCATGCGCATTCCCATTGTACACACCGATCCCGGATTGTCGGCGCTTCAGGAATCCCGCCGGGACGAAATCATCGCTGCCCTGGGAAGGCTGGCCGCACTGCGCCAAAACCAACTCGAAAACCCGCTCTACCGCCACGAAGTCGTGGATGCCGCTCGCACCGGATTGCATACGCTGGGGCGCTATTATCTCCAGGAAGCCATCGGGCTGGCCGCCCGGAAGTCGCGTGAGCCGGAAGACCGTGCGGCCTTCCGACAGGCCGCTGCAAACACGCGTGAAACCATGGTTGCATTGCGCGATATCCTGCGCACCGATCCGCGCCATAGCCTCGCGCGAAGTTGCGCGGATGTGCTGGATGAACCGGGCGGCAACCCGCTCCTTCTGCGCGTTATGCTCGAACATGCCAGCGGGCGCATTTTCGGCAACTACCAGCACACGGACTCGCCGGAGTTCTTCGATTTCATCACCCTGCCCCTGCTTGATGCATACCTCGCCAACCTGCAGCGAACGATGGATGACCCCATCACGTTCCGGATAAAAAAAGCCAATCAGCTCGATAGCCTGATGTGGGATCTCCAGGATGCATTCATCGCCAAGGGCATCGACGATCTTAGATGCCCCGCCGAGACTCGGCACCCCGCCGAGATCCTTGCTGAATGGGCGGAGGATGTGCTGGACTTTAACAATAGGGAACCATCTAGGTGATGCGAGAGGATCAGAAGAAATGAAGAGAAGCATATGGGTTATGGGTTTGCTGTTCGCGGGTTCCACCGCATGGAGTGCCATCGTCACTGACGACTTTAACCGGGCGGATACCACGTATAGCACGAACGGTGCGGACATCGGTGCGAACTGGATGAATTCGGATACGGATCTTTGGAGAATCAGCGGCAGTCGTCTACAGACGGATCTGACGGCCAGTCCGAGCATTCTGTATCACGACGGGCTGCAACTTGATGGGAGTTTCTCGGTGAGCATAGACACGGCTCCCGTCGTATATGGCGGCCTCGTTTTTAA